>NZ_JBHVVI010000069.1:0-49756 GCF_042883685.1 Kitasatospora sp. NPDC058190 | reverse complement strand
CCCTGCGTTTCTCGGGGGTGTTCCCGTGTTTTTTTCTGCGGGGGGGGGGGGGGGGGGGGGGGGGGGGGGGGGGGGGGGGCGCCCCCCCCCCCCCCCCCCCCCCCCCCCCCACCTCCCGCTACGTCCACGCGGGCTGAGCGCTGTCAGTTGTCGTGGCGATCGCAGTGGTCATGGTGGCCGTCGTGCCCGCCGTGGCCGCTGTGGCCGTCGTGGTCGTCGTGCCCGTCGCCGTCGTGCCCGTGGCGCTTGATCGTGGTGGGGTCGGTGGCGGTGTGGATGGTGGTGTCACCGCCTCCAGTGACGGTAGCGGTGTTGGTGACCCGTTCACGGGCGTCGCAGGAGACGTCGACCGTCAGGGTGATGGGCGGGTAGCTCTGCCCGGCAGGCAGGACGTCGCTGCGTGTACAGGTGAGGGTGGCCAGAATGCAGTTCCATCCGCTGCCGGTGATCTTCTCGGCCCGAAGACCTCGAGGGAGGGTGTCGTGGACGGTGACCGGGGTGCCATTGGTGGGGCTGGCCGTAGCGAGGTTACCCACGGTGATGGTGTAGGCGCCGTCCTCGCCCCGGATGAAGGGGTCCGTGTGACTCTTGGCGATGGTCAGGCTGACCGGGATGACCGTGAATGTGAGGCTGGTGCTGCCGGTACTGCTGGTGCTGGCGGCTCTGTCGGTGCGGCCGGGGTCGGCGGTGGCGGCGCCGCCGGGTTTGGTGAGGCCGGTGGTGGTGAAGGTGTCGATCACCGGCATCGCCTCGTCGTCGACCTGGGCGACGTAGGTGGGTTGAACCGTGGCGGTCCAGGTCGTGGCCTGGACGATCGCCAGGACGGCCAGCCCGGTCAGCGTGACCGCCCCCGCCCTGCGGGCCCGCGCCCTCAGCCACGATCGAAACATGCCGCCCGTACCTCCCGTGCCGCGGCGTGCTCCGGTCCGCCCTCTCTCATGTCTGAACACCGACATCTCCGCTCCCGACCGTCGATGACAAGCCGTAGATACTCATCGTGACATGGACATTACTTTAGGTATTCGTGCGTGGGCTCGCGAAGACAACACGACGGTGATCGTGGCGAGCACGCGGAGTCGACAAACACGGCGGGTGGGCGAGTGATGTGCCGAGGTCGGAGCGCCGGCGAGGATGGCGCCGGCGCAGAAGCAGCGGTGACACGCTCGATGAGGACCGTCATGCGTCGCTCACGGGACAGATCGGCCGGCTGCGGGGGCGGGGCTCGGTTGGAGTGGTCATCGGCGACGCCGAAGGAACTTGGAGAGCAGAAGGCACAGAGCGGTGAGGGCGAGGGCTGAGAGCCCGGCGACCGCGGGGGTGGGGAAGTGCCCTTGCTGGGCGACCGCGGCGACCGCTCCGATGCTGCCGGGGGTCGTTGGGAAGGTGATGGTGGCGCGGGTGGTGTGCTCGACCAGGCCGCTTCTGAGCGTGAGCTCCGCTGTCCACGGGCCGTTCGGTAGCGGTGCGTCCAGCGGGACGACCGCCTCCCCTCGGTCGCCCGGAGCCAGTGTGGTGCCCGTCTTGGCGGCCGGGAACGGTCCGGCGTGCTGTCCGCCGGGCCCGTCGGAGAGGGAGAGTGCCCCGCTGATGTCCAGGGCGCGGCCCCCCGTGTTGTGGATCCGGGCGCGAACCTCTCCCCGCCCGTCGCGGGCCCGGGTCGGATAGAGCTTCTCGATCGTGAAGTCCGAGGGTGGCTCACTGCCGGGACCGACGTCGATGTACATGCGGACGCCCACCCGGCCCAGCACCGTCAGAGTGTGCGAACGGTCCGTGGGGGTGCCCGTCTGCGCCCAGATGACGCCGTATCGCTCCCCGGCGGCGGCGTCCCTGGGCACCCGGATGGTGGTGCGGACGCGCGCCGTTTCGGAGGCCGCCAGCTCAAGGCCCGTCGTATCGAGTGATGTCCAGCCGGTCAGGTCGTTGGGGGTGCGCTCCGGCGCGAAGGTGAACTCGCCCCTCGCGATGGTGGCTGCCGCGGCGTAGAGGTTGACGTGCATCGGCGTGGACGACTGGTTGGTGACCTCCACCCGCCGCTCGATGGTCGAGCCGGGTGCGACGTGGTCGACGATGTAGGCATGCGCCCTGGGATCGGCACGGCGGTTTTCCGGAGCGTCGAGCAGCTTGATGCCGATGGTCCTGCCCGCAGCCGGGTCCTGGGGGGACGGAGCCCCGGGCGCCCCGTGCGCCGCCGCCGGCATCACCCCGGCGGCCTGCACGAAGGCCAGCATCAGCAGGAGAACCCAGTACCGGCGCGCACCCTTCATTCCGTCAGGCAACGGACTGGGTCAGCGTTCCGGTGTAGGTTCCGCTGACGGCGCTGGCGGGCACGTTGACGGCGACCGTCGGGTCCCAGGACGCGGTGTTGTCTCCGACACCGGCGCTCCCGGTGAGTACCGTCTGCGCGCTGTTGCTCAGCGTCACGTTCGTCGGAGTGACGGTGATGGTGCCGGTCGTCGTCACCGTCCCGACCGAGTAGGTGGCGCTGGTGGCGGGAATCGTCGACGGGCCGTTCACGAAGTCCGTCTCCGCCGCGGTCACCGTCCAGGAGGCCGAGGCGAGGGCGCGGTCGTCGGTGACGGTGCAGGGGCCGATCGGCGCGCTGATCGTGGTGCCGGGCGCTCCCGAGCCGAGGTTGGCGCTGGCGGGTACCGACAGCGACAATGCGCCGGACGTGACGGTGAACGTGACTGTGGTGCTGGGGTCGTCCTTCGCGGTGGCGAGGCCTGGCTGGACCAGGGCGAGGAGGGCGGCTGCGGCCGCGACAGGCAGGATTCGTGTGCGCACGATAACTCCCGAGGTGGCCCGCCAGCGGGCATGCTGGCTGACGGCGGACATGCTGGTTGACGCGACTCAGACAAATGGTTGCGGCCTGTTCGCACAAGCCGACGCGCGCCGCGTTCCGCCACACGAATGGCCAGATTTCAGCCGGAGCGAAGCGGGCCACCGAACCGGCCTCCGCTGCCGCCGGATGCGCCTGCGGCCGACCTTCACCAACGCCGATGGCCTCGCCCCCCTGACGGGGGCGAGGCCATCACGCCGTCCACTGTCCTGCAGCTCGGGCCTGACCGCGTCACGGGCACCCGCGCGACGCGTCACCCCGGCTCACGCCCGATCCGTGCGGGTCCGGTACGACCGGGCGCTCTCCCGGTGGGCCGGTTACCGGTAGCAGTAGGAGTCGGAGGAGGCGTCGCCACCCGCCAGATGCGTCTGGTGGACGCGCAGGCCCCGGAAGTCGTCGCCGTGCGGGAAGAACCGCTCGTCGATGCTCAGCCCGCCGGCCTCGGGATCGGCGTCCAGCTTGACCATCCACGGCTCGATGCCGTCCGGGTAGAACTGGTCGTCCCAGGCGCCGTAGAGGGAGTTGGTCAGGTACAGCCGCCGCCCGTCCCGGCTGATCTCCACCATCTGGGGCGCTCCGCTCAACGGCCGGCCCGGCTCCGCCGGATGCGGCGTGCGGGCCACCACCCCGCCGAGCCGGACGGAGGAGGCCAGCCGGGGGTGGAACGGGTCCGAGACGTCGTACTGGAACAACTCGCCGGTGCCCCAGGCCGACACGTACAGCCAGCGGTCGTCCACCGACAGGTTGATGTCCGTCACCAGCGGCGGCACCGCCCCGAACGGCCGCAACGCGGGCGGCAGTTCCTCCGCCGCGGCCGGCTCGGCGGGAATCTCGATCACCTTGCGCGCGGTGAACGCCGGCCCCTCCCGGTACCAGAGCCACACCGAGGAGGAGAGGTCCTCGACATTCGTCACCACCCCGGCGAACCCCCACTCCGCCTGCGGATCGTGCGCGGGACGCAGCTCCAGCACCATCTGGTACTGGTCCCCGAGATCGATCCGCTGCAGGTGCCGCCCGGTGCTCAACTCCCAGAAGTGCAGCGCGTGCCCGTACTTGCGGGCCAACAACTGCTCGGGCAGCACCCCGTCCTCCACCATCCACGGGGTGCCCCACTCGCTGGTCACCCCGACATCGGTGCCGAGGTGCCACCAGACGTCGTATGCGAAGTGCTGCGGACCGCGCTCGGTCTCCCACGGGCGGAGCACCTCGAAGGTGCTGTGGTCGAGCAGCGCGACGCCGCCCGGCCCGTCGGCGCCCTCGGCGGACCCGAGGCAGGACAGGAACACGCCGTCCGGGCCGCAGTGCAGGGTGTGGGGGCGCGAATAGCCCGCCCTGGCGGCCAGTTCCTTCGCCTCGACGGTCTTGACCAGGCGCGGACGGACCGGGTCCGGCCGGGTGTCCATCACGTGCAGCCGCGACGACCGAAGCCCCGGGAGGAGGAGGAACCGCCGCTCCGGGTTCTCGTGGCAGGCGTGCGCGAGGGCGCTGGAGCAGGCGTTCCACCCGAAGTGGTGCAACTCGTCACCCAGCGTGGGCAGTTCGGCGAAGTTGAGCACCTTCCCGTAGCTCGCCGACCCCGGATCCGTGTCGACGGTCAGCAACGCGTCCGGCTGCCGCGCCGACCGGTCGAACCCGGCGACGTACGCCAACGTCTCCGGCGGTGCGGCGATCGCCTCCGCGGCCGACCGGTAGAGCGACGGATCGGTGTGCCCGTGCTGCATGCAAACTCCCCAACTCGCCTTGTCCGTCCGGGAAGCGTTCCACATGAACACCGGCGCACAGCAGGCGCACGAGAAGCGGTCGGGAGGCGTGGACGGCTACCCCGTGCGGGGTGCGCAACGGCACCGCCGGGACCGCCGGGTGATCGACTTCGGCTCTCGGGCGCACGGCTCACGACGGCGTGGGTTCCACCGGGAAGTGGATCGGACTGAGCAGGTACTGCACCCGCTCGGGGCCCGGCCGGTTGGCCAGCCTGGTCACGATGGCCGCGCGCAGCTCGCCGATCAGCTGATCCAGCTCCGCCGGGCTGAGCCAGAGCGCATGTTGCCGGTAGCCCACCCGGTCGGCCACCGGGTCGGCCTGCTCACGGTCGAGATAGGCGTTGAACTCGGCCAGCAGGGCCGTCATCGCGGTGGCGAAGGCCCGTCGGTGGTCGTCGGAGGTCAGCGATCGGATGGTTTCGGGGCTGATGACGGCCCGGTCCTGGCGCAGCCGGTAGAGCCGTTGTACCGCGCCTCGTACCCTCTGCTCCTCGGCCACCTCCAGGATTCCGCCGGCCACCAGCAGGTCGATGTGCCGGTAGACGGTGGCCTTGGAGGCGTCGGGGATGCGTGCGCAGAGCTGAGTCGTGGTCAGCAGGCGTCCGCCACCCATCGCGTGAACGATCCGCAGCCGGATGGGGTGGGCGAGCAGTTCCAGGGAGTCCATGGCCCAACCTTCTCATGCCTGCTACTGTTCGCAAGTATGAGAATGGATGGGGGAAGGGCGTTGGAGGTCGCGGGGGGCTTGGCCGCACTGCTGCGGACGGAGTCGTTCGCCGAGATCGTCGAGCGGTTCGCGCCACCGTTGCGCGCTGCGGTCAACGCTGATGCGCTGCGGCTCGCGTGGGCGGCCGAGGCTGCGGGGCGGGGCGGGATCACGGCGATCGGGGAGCCGGTGAGCGAGGCCGACGAGACCGATCCGGTGCGCGTGCGCATCCCCGTGACATGTGCGGACGGCGGCTTCACCGTGGTCACGTCGGTCGGTGGTGACGGCCTGCTCCACGGTCTGCGGCTCGCCCCGGAGGACGGCGCCGAGTGGCAGCCGCCGCACTACGCGGATCCGGCCCGGTTCACCGAGCGGGACGTCCTGCTCGGCACCGGAGCGCTCGCCGTGCCCGGGACGCTGAGCCTGCCCGTCGGCCCCGGGCCGTGGCCCGCCGCCGTGCTGCTCAGCGGCGGCGGTGCGTTCGACCGGGACGAGAGCAGCGGCCCCAACAAGCCGCTCAAGGACCTCGCCTGGGGGCTCGCCACCCGACAGGTGGCGGTGCTGCGCTTCGACAAGGTGACCTTCGCCCACCCGGACCGTCTGCCGCCGGACTTCACGATGGCCGACGAGTACCTGCCGCATGCGCGTGCCGCCGTCCAACTGCTCCGGCAGCAGCCCGAGGTGGATCCGAACCGGATCCACCTGCTCGGCCACAGCATGGGGGGCAAGGTGGCGCCCCGGATCGCCGCCGCCGACCCGTCGATCGCCGGACTGGTGCTGCTCGCCGCGGATGCCCAGCCGATGCACGAGGCGGCCGTCCGGGTCGCCCGCCATCTCGCGGCGCTCGCTCCCTCCCCGGGCGCGGACGAGGCGGTGGCGGCGCTGACCCGGCAGGCCGCACTGGTGGCCGGCTCCGACCTCACGCCGGACACGCCGTCGGATCTGCTGCCGTTCGGGCTCTCCGCCCCGTACTGGCTCGACCTGCGCGCGTACGATCCGGTGTCCACGGCAGCCGGGCTGACCTGCCCGATGCTGATCCTGCAGGGCGGGCGGGACTACCAGGTCACCGTTGCCGACGACCTGACGCGCTGGCGGGCCGTCCTGGGGGACCGCTCCGAGGCGGTCATCCGGATCCACCAGGATTCCAATCACCTCTTCTTCTCCGGCAGTGGCCGCGCCACTCCGGCCGAGTACGCGCGACCGGGTCACGTCGAGCCGGCGGTGGTCGACGACATCGCGACGTGGCTGGCACGGCACTAGGAACGGGCAGGACCCCGCCGCCGAGCGCTCCGCCCCTACCGGCCGGTATCGTCGTGGCTCGGAACGGGTGGTCACCTGCCGTAACGGGCGGGCGGAGCAGAGGGACGGGTTCAGGGCAGATGGAGTTTCGGGAAGACATCCTCGGTGCCCCCTACGAGGCGGCCGAGCTGACGCTGCGGCCCGATGACGAGGGCGCCGTCTGCGCGACCCTGGTTCGCCGGGTGGTGCCGGGGGCGGACCGGGCCGTCCTGTACATCCACGGGTACAACGACTACTTCTTCCAGACCAATCTGGCGGACCACTACACCGACCTCGGCTTCTCCTTCTACGCCCTCGACCTGCGCAAGTACGGCCGCTCCCTGCGACCGCACCAGTCGCCGAACTTCGTCCGGGACCTCGCCGAGTACGACGAGGAGATCGACGAGGCGGTGCGGATCATCCGGGAGGTGGACGGGCACGGGCAGCTGCTGGTGAACGGGCACTCCACCGGCGGGCTGGTGGCCGCGCTGTGGGCGGGCCGACGGGCGGGGCGGGGGGTGGTGGACGGGCTGTTCCTGAACAGCCCGTTCCTGTCGATGCCGGTCGGGCAGGCCGTCCGGACCGCCGGCGGTCCGGTGGTGACGGCGCTCGGGAAGCTGTCGCCGACCCGGGTGCTGCCGTCCGCGCTGAACCCGCACTACACCCACAGCCTGCACAAGGACCACAAGGGCGAGTGGGACTTCGACCTGACGCTGAAGCGCGCCGAGGGCTTCCCGCTCTTCGCGGGCTGGCTGTCGGCGATCCACCAGGGGCACCGGCAGCTGCGGAACGGGCTCCGGATCGACGTGCCGGTGCTGCTGATGGCCTCGACGCGGTCCATCTCCACCACCAAGTGGCACAACGCCCTGCACCACGCCGACGCCGTGCTGCGCGCCGACGACATCGCCGCGCAGGGGCCGCAGCTGGGCCAGCACGTGACGGTCGTGCGGATCAGGGGCGGCATGCACGACCTGGTGCTCTCCGGTGAGGCGGCCCGGACCCAGGCGTTCGCCGAACTGGACCGCTGGCTGGCCGCGTACCTGGACGTCCAGCCGGTGGGGGAGAACGCTTGACATCCTCCCCGCCCTCAAGGGGCGGGGATTCCTCCCGCGCCTGCGGCACGGACGCCCGTGGACCGCTGGTCGCCGAGGCGGGTTCCCCGTTCGACGGGCCGTGCCTGGCGTGGGATCGCCACGCCGGGTCTTGCCGGCCCTCCAGGGGCGTTTAGCCTGTCCGCCTGCCCGGCGGCCAGGATGTTTCGAGCAGCGTTGAGGTCACGGTCATGCAGCACACCACACGCCGAGCAGGCCCATTCGCGTACCGCGAGGGGCTTGGGTCCGTCGCGGTGTCCGCACTCCGAGCAGAGCTGGGAGGACGGGTACGCGCGGTGCACGATGCCGACCGTGCGTCCGTACCGGGCGGCTTTCTCCTCAAGGAGTCGCCGGAAGGTGGACCATCCGGCGTCGTGGACGGACTTGGCCAGGCGGCCCCGGGCGAGGCCGCGCACGTTCAGGTCCTCCAGGTACACCGTTTGGGTTTCGCGGATGATCCTGGTGGTCTGTTTGTGCAGCCAGTCCATGCGGGTGCCGGCCACCTTGGCGTGGGCCTTGGCGACCTTGATGCGGGCCTTGGCCCGGTTCTTCGATCCCTTGGCCTTGCGGGACAGCTCCCGCTGCGCGGCCTTCAGCTTCTTCTCCGCCTTGCGGAGGAAGCGCGGGTTGTCGATCACGCTGCCGTCGGAGAGGACGGCGTAGGTGGTCAGCCCGAGGTCGATGCCGATCTCGGCATCGACCTCGGGCAGCACGTCCGGTTCGACGTCCACGACGAAGCTGGCGTGGTAGCGGCCGGACGGGTCCAGAAGGATCGTCACGGACGAGGGGTCGGCGGGCAGCGTGCGCGACCACTTCACCCGCACATCGCCGATCTTCGCGAGGTTCAGCTTGCCGTTCGAGCGGATGCGGAACCCGTTGCGGGTAAAGCGGAGGGACTGCCGGGTGTCCTTGCGGGACTTGAACCGGGGCAGACCGACTGGTCGCCCCTGCCGCTTGCCGGATACCGAGTCGAAGAAGTTCCGGTACGCGGTGTCCAGATCCCGAAGGGACTGGATCAGCGGGTCCACGCCCACCGACGCGAGCCACGCCCGCTCCGGGGTCTTCTTCGCCGCCGTGATCACGGCCTTCTGCAAGTTTGTGGACTTCGGGTACGGCAGGCCGCCCTTGCGGGCTTCCTTCCGCACCGAAAGAGCGTCGTTGTACACCACCCGAGCACACCCGAACGTCCGGGCCGGCGAATCGCGCTGACCCTCCGTCGGGTAGATGCGATAGGAGTACCGAAGGTGCACGAGATCAACCTACAGACATGCACTGACAACAGCTCGCGTCAGAACATCCGGAGATCACTCCGCTGCTTCGCGGCTCCGGACCAAGTCCCCATTCCTCCCCGGCCTGAAGGCCGGGGCATCCTGGGAGAGATCAGGTGAGCGCCACCGGACGGCGGCGCAACCCGCGCTGGTACTTCTCGCTGCGCAGCCCGTACTCCTGGTTCGCCTACCGCGACCTGCGCGACAAGTACCCCGACGTGCTGGAACAGATCGAGTGGATCCCGTACTGGGAGCCCGACCAGGAGTCCACCCGGCTGCTGGAGGAGGCCGGGGTCGTCCTGCCGGTGCAGCAGATGCAGCGGGCCAAGAACTTCTACATCCTGCGTGACGCCCGGCGCTGGGCCCAGGCCCGCGGCTGGCAGGTCACCTGGCCTATCGACCGCGCCCCGCACTGGGAGGTCTCGCACCTGGCCTACCTCGCGGCCGAGGAGGTCGGCATGGGGCGGGAGTTCGTCGACCGGGCCTACCGTGCCCGGTGGAACGAGGGCCGGGACCTCTCCGAGCGGCAGACCGTCGCGGAGATCGCGGCCGAGCTCGGCCTCGACCCGGGGCTCGGCGACGCCCTGGACGATCCGGCGGTGCGCGCCCGGGGCATCCGGTGCCTGATCGCCGCCTACCACGACGACGCCTTCGGGGTGCCGTTCTTCATGAACGGCCGCGAGGCCTTCTGGGGCGCCGAGCGGGTCTCGGCCTTCGTCGCGGCCTTCCGCGGCGAGACCTGGGACGGCGTCAGCGACGCCCCGTTCACCGCCCTCCCGGACGCCCGGGTACCGGCGGACAGGAGGATCCGATGACCATCAGTGGAACGCCCCCGCGCGTCGTCCCGCGCTGGGTGGCGCCGACCCCGGGCCGGGCCGGCGACGCCGCCTGGGCCGAGCTGACCAGCCCCGTCCCGGCCCGGCTCGCCGCCAGGGTCCGGCTGCTGGCCAGGCGCTCGGGCACCGGCTGGGAGGCCGCGCCGCTGGCCGCGCACACCGCGGTGCTCAGCGCGCTCAGCGGTGAGCGGGCCCTGATCACCGGATACGTCCCGCCGGCCGGCACCGTCCAACCCGTCGCGCTGGCCCAGGAGGAGGAGACCTGGCGCGAGCTGCTGGCCGCCTCCGCGGGGGCGGCGGCCAGGCCCGTCGTCGGAGCCTTCGAGACCGTGCTGGACCTCGGCGGCCGCGAGCCGGTCGCGCCGCACCCGCACACCGTGCTGGTCGCCGCGCTGCGCACCGGCCCCGAGGGCCCCGCCCTGCGGCTGCGCCACCGCACCGACGTGGTGGACGCGGCGGCGGCCGAGCGGATCGCCGGGTACTACCTGAGCGCCGTGCGGCGCCTGGTCGACGAGCCGGACGCGCCCAGCCGCGCGCACAGCCTGCTCTCCGAGGCCGAGTTGCACCACCAGCTCAACGAACTCTCCGGCCCGGAACGGGAGTTGCCGGACCGCTGGTTCCACGAGCTGTTCGAGGCGCAGGTCGCGGCCGGCCCCGAGCGGACCGCCGCCGTGCACGCCGGCCGCACGCTCACCTACGCGGAGCTGAACGCCCGGGCCAACCGGATCGCCCACGCGTTGCTGGCCCGCGAACTCGGCGCCGAGGCCGTGGTCGCCGTCGTCACCGAACGCAACCTGGACTGGCTGACCGCCGTCCTCGGCATCCTCAAGGCCGGGGCCGTCTACCTCCCGGTCGAGCCGCACGCCCCGGTCGACCGGATGTCCCGCACCCTCGACCGCAGCGGCTGCCGCCTGGTGCTCACCGAGGACGGCGGCCCCGGCCACGCCGAACAGGCCCTGCCCGCCGGGGCCGAGCTGCTCACCGTGGCCGCCGCGGTGGCCGAGGACCGCTCCGAGCGCAACCCCGGGGTGCCGGTCGGCGCCGACCAGCTCGCCTACATCTACTTCACCTCCGGCTCCACCGGCGAGCCCAAGGGCGCGATGTGCGAGCACGCGGGCTTCGTCAACCACCTCTACGCGAAGATCGACGACCAGGGCATCGGCGAGGGCACCGTGGTGGCCCAGACCGCGCCGCAGTCCTTCGACATCTCGCTGTGGCAGCTCGTCTCCGCGTTGGTGACCGGCGGCAGCACGCTGATCATCGAGCAGGAGGCGATCCTCGACGTCGACCGCTACCTCGACACCGTCGAGCAGGGCCGGGTCGCGGTGCTGCAGGCCGTCCCCTCGTACCTGGAGGTGGTGCTCGCCCGGCTGGAGGAGAGCCCCCGGCCACTGCCCGCGTTGCGCGTCGTCTCGGTCACCGGCGAGGCGCTGAAGAAGGAGCTGGCAGTCCGCTGGTTCGAGCGCTTCCCGCAGATCGCGCTGATGAACGCCTACGGGCTGACCGAGACCTCGGACGACACCAACCACGAGGTGATGACCTCGGCCCCGGTGTGGGACTCCGTCCCGCTGGGCCGTCCGGTCGGCAACGTCACCGCCTACGTCGTCGACGAGCGGTTGCGCCCGGTGCCGCTCGGCGCGCCCGGGGAGCTGGTCTTCTCCGGCGTCTGCGTCGGCCGCGGCTACATCAACGACCCGGAGCGCACCGCCGCCGCCTTCGGCGAGGACCCCCACCGGCCCGGCCGACGCCTGTACCGGGCCGGCGACTTCGGCCGCTGGCTGCCCGGCGGCGCGCTGGAGTTCCTCGGCCGGCGGGACGCCCAGGTGAAGATCCGCGGCTTCCGGATCGAGATCGGCGAGATCGAGAACCAGCTGCTGCGGCTGCCCGGCGTGCGCGACAGCGCCGTGGTCGTGGTGGAGAGCCCCGACGAGGGCCGGCACCTGATCGGCTTCCAGACCGGCTCGGACGAACCGGAGGCGGTGCTGCGCGAGCGGCTCGCCGAGACGCTGCCCGGCTACATGGTCCCGACCCGGCTGGAGCGCCTCGACACCCTGCCGCTGACGCCCAACGGCAAGACCGACAAGAAGGCGCTGATCGCCCTGGCCGGGGAACTCGCCGACCGCGAACCGGCGGCCGACCACGAGGAGCCGGCCACCGACACCGAGCGCAGGCTGGCGCAGGCCTGGGCCGCCGTGCTGAAGGTGCCCGTCGAGGGCATCGGCCGGCACGACGACTTCTTCGCCCGGGGCGGCACCTCGCTCTCGGCGGTGCAGCTGGTGGTCCGGATGCAGCGGGCCTTCACCCTGAAGGACGTCCGCGCCCACACCACCCTGGCGGCGCTGGCCGCCCTGGTGGACGGCGAACCCGGCGGAGTCGGGACGCCCGCCGCCGCCGCACCGGCCGCGGTCCCCGCCACCGGCCCGGCTCCCGCCACGGCGGTGGCAACGGTCCCGGGCGCCGCCCCGTTCGAGGTGACCAGGACCGAGGGCAGCCCCGCCGTGCTCACCCTGGACGGCCCGGCCCCCGAGGACCCGGCCGCCTGGGCCGCCGAGCACCGCGCCCGGCTGCACGCCACCGTCGCCGAACACGGCGCGCTGCTGGTGCGCGGCCTCGGGCTGCGCGACGCCGGGACGGTCGGGCGGGTCGGCCGGGTGCTGCTGAACGAGGTGATGACCGAACGGGAGGGCTTCGCGACCCGGCAGGTCCTCGCCGACGGCGTCCACTCCTCCTCGGAGTGGCCCACCGACCAGCCGATGTGCATGCACCACGAGCTGAGCTACGCCCGGGAGGTCCCCGGCACCCTGCTGTTCGCCTGCCTCACCGCGCCCGCCTCCGGCGGCGTCACCGGCGTCGCCGACTCGGCCGACGTGCTGGAGGCCCTGCCCGCCGAGCTGGTCGAGCGTTTCGAGCGGCGCGGCTGGCAACTGGAGCGCAACTACACCGAGACCGTCGGCGTCACGCTGGCCGAGGCCTTCGGCACCGGAGACCGGGAAGCCGTCCGGGCGTACTGCGCCGAGCGGAACATCGAGTGCCGCTGGCAGCCGAACGGCGACCTGCGCACCCGGCAGCGCGCCGCGGCCGTCCTGACCCACCCCGGTACCGGCCGGCGCGGCTGGTTCAACCAGATCGCCTTCCTCAACGAGTGGACCCTCGACCCGATGATCCGCGAGTACCTGAAGTTCGAGTTCGGCGACGACGGACTGCCGTTCAACACCCGCGACGGTGAGGGCTTCGAGCTGGACGAGGACACCGTGCTCGGCATCAACGGCGTCTACGAGAAGCACACGCTGCGCGAGCCCTGGCGGGCCGGCGACCTGATGATCGTGGACAACCTCCGGATGGCGCACAGCCGGGAGCCCTTCGAGGGCGACCGGGAGATCGCCGTCGTCCTCGGGGACCCGGTCACCGTGCCGACGCTGTCCTGACCCCGCCGGGCCCGGGTCGCCCCGGGCCCGGCCAACCCCGACGAAACCCGGGGCCGGGCACCCGTACCGCCCGGCCCCAACTCCCAGACGGATGGAGCCAACCCATGTCCCCCTCGCCGCTTGTCCCTGCCTTCGCCGTGATCACGGGCGCGCAGGTGGCCGAGGTTCTCGCGGGCCGTGAAGGCCAGGTCGTCGACCTGGTCGAGGAGGTCTACCGGCTGCACGGCCAGGGCGATTCGGTCAACCCGCCCTCGTACTTCCTGCGCTTCCCCGACCGGCCGAGCTCGCGGATCATCGCGCTGCCCGCCTCGGTCGGCGGCGCCCGGCCGACCGACGGCCTGAAGTGGATCTCCAGCTTCCCGGAGAACGTCGCGGCCGGCATCCCGCGTGCCTCGGCCGTCCTGATCCTCAACGACCACGACACCGGCTACCCGTTCGCCTGCCTGGAATCGTCGATCATCAGCGCCTCCCGCACCGCCGCCTCGGCGACGCTGGCGGCGGACCGGCTCAGCCGGGGCGAGCGGGCGCGCCGGGTCGGCTTCATCGGCACCGGCCTGATCGCCCGCTACATCCACCACTTCCTGGAGTCCACGGGCTGGACCTTCGACCAGCTCGGCGTGCACGACCTGTCGGCCGAGCACGCCGGCAACTTCGCCGACTACCTGTCCGGCCGCTCCGGCGAGGCCAAGGTCACCGTCCACGACAGCGCCGAGAGCCTGATCCGCGACAGCGACCTGGTCGTCCTCGCCACCGTGGCCGGCACCCCGCACATCCACGAGCCGGCCTGGTTCTCGCACAACCCGCTGGTGCTGAACGTCTCGCTGCGCGACCTGGCCCCCGAGGTGCTGCTCGCCTCCGCCAACATCGTGGACGACGTGGAGCACTGCCTGAAGGCGGACACCTCCCCGCACCTGGTCGAACAACGCACCGGCAACCGGGACTTCATCGACGGCACGCTCTTCGACGTGCTGGAGGGCCGGGTGGAGCTGCCCGCCGACAAGCCCGTCGTCTTCTCGCCCTTCGGCCTCGGCGTGCTCGACCTCGGCCTCGGCCGCTTCGTCCACGACACCCTGGCGGCCGACGGCCGACTCGCCACGGTCGACGGCTTCTTCCACGAGCTGGACCGCTACGGCCGCGAGGCCGGGAAGCAGGTGGCCCGGTGACCATCGTCTCGGCCCCGTACGAGATCAACGTGGACGACGTGTTCGTCGACCTCCGCCCGGTCTTCTCGGTGCCGCTCTACCTCAAGGCCGAGGGACTGAACCTCGCGGGCTCGGTCAAGCTCAAGGCGGCGCTGGAGATGGTGCTCGCCGCCGAGCGCGACGGGCTGCTCTCCCCGGGCGACGTGCTGGTGGAGTCCTCCTCCGGCAACCTCGGGGTGGCGCTCAGCATGATCGCGGCCAACCGCGGCTACGGCTTCCTGTGCGTCACCGACTCCCGGTGCAACCCGGCCAGCCACCGGCTGATGGAGGCCTTCGGCGCCCGGGTGCTGGTCATCTCCCGGCCGGACAAGGAGCGCGGCCTGCTCGGCGCCCGACTCGACTACGTGCAGCGCCTGTGCGACTTCGACTCCCGCTACGTGTGGCTCAACCAGTACACCAACCCGCGCAACTGGCTGGCCCACTACCGCAACACCGGACCGTCCATCGCCGCCCAGTTCCCCGAGCTCGACGTGCTGTTCGTCGGCGCCGGGACCACCGGCACCCTGATGGGCTGCGCCCGCTACTTCCGCGAGCGCGAGCGCCCGGTGAGGATCGTGGCCGTCGACAGCGTCGGCTCGGTGAGCTTCGGCGGACCGGCGCTCACCCGGTACATCCCGGGCCTCGGCGCCGGCGTGCGGCCGCAGCTGCTGGACGACTCGCTGGTCGACGACGTGGTCATGGTGCCCGAGCGGGAGACCCTGGAGCGCTGCCACACCATGGCCCGGGCGGGCTTCCTGTTCGGCGGCTCCACCGGGACGGTGGTCAGCGGCGCGCTGCGCTGGCTCGCCGACCACCCCGGCTCGGAGAACCTCACCGCCGTCGCGCTCTCCCCGGACCAGGGCGACCGCTACCTCGACTCGCTGTACGACCCGGCGTGGATCGAGGAGCACTTCGGTACGGAGGGTGGCTGGCCCGCCGCCGCGGCGCGGCCGGTCGCCGCACGGCCGCAGCTGGTCGCCAGCACGAGCTGACCCGGCATCCGTCGGGTCTTTAGGGGCCTGTCGTCAAACGCCCGCCCTCCGGGCGAACGACGGGAGTTCGAAGACAGGCCCTGGGCCGGCTCTTCCCTGGCCGCCGTCAGGCGGCCCGGGAGGAGCCGGCCTCATCCCCACCCACCACGCGGAGATCAGCGTCGATCCTTCGCCCGACCGGCCGGCCGGCGGAGTCCGGACCGGCCATGCGTGGAGGAGCAGTGCGCGACGAACAGTCACACCCGTCCGGACCGGCCGTCGTTCCGGACCGCCCGCAGCCGTCGACCTACCGGCGGCTGATCGACCTCTTCCAGGAGGGTGGCGTCGCCTACCGGCTGATCGACCACCCCCCGGAGGGACAGACCGTCCGCGCGAGCGAGCTGCGGGGCCATCGCCTCTCCGCCGCCGCCAAGTGCATGGTGATCGCCGTGGCCGGGCCCGAACCGAGCCCGCGCCACGTGCTGGCCGTCGTCCCCGGTGACCGCCGGGTGGACCTCAAACAGGTCGCCCGGGTCAGCGGGGGCGGCAAGGCGCGGTTCGCCGACCAGTCGGTCGCCGAACGCCTGGGTGCCACGGTGAGCGGGACGATCACCCCGTTCTCCTTCCACCCGGACCTCGACGTGCTCGCCGACCCGGCACTGTTCGAGGAACCGGAGCTGTACTTCAACGCCGCCCGGTTGGACCGGTCGGTCGCGATCCGGGCCGCCGACTACCGTCGGCTGGCCCGGCCCGAGGTGGTCGCGATCACCTGAGGAAACGCGGTGCCCGTACGGTGGCGTCCCGGTCGAACCCGGGGCGCCACCGCGGCGTTTCCGGCCCTTTTCGCGGCCGCTTTCCGAGGGCCCGTTCGCGGCCTTCCGCACAGCCCTTTCCGCTGCCCCTCCGCCGCCCCACCGCCGCCGCTCTCCCCGCCGCGCGGCGTGACCGGAATCGGTCAACCACTCCCGGTGCGGGGCTCGCGATCGCCACCAACGGTGGGCGGACGCACGCGCACCGTCACCCCCACGGGTGGGCGCCCGCCGTTCCGGCGCCCCGGCGCGCAACTTGTTGACAGCACCGTAGGAGGGCCGCGCCACCGCGTTGTTCGATGACGGTGGACGCCAGTCCCACGTCATGGGGGAGCGATGAGGAAACTGTCGACGGTTCCGGAACAGACACCACACCCGCCGGACCGGCCCGGCGACGTCGTCGAGCAGGGGCTGCTGGAGGTGAAGGCCCTGATCGAGGACGCCGTGGTCAGGCACCGGGACCTGGTCGCCCGAGGCGCGGTGGTCACCCCCGTGCCGCCCGGCGAGGCGGTGCTGTCCGCCGAGGTGGCTCGGCTGATCGGCGGCGCCCGGCGCAGCCTGGAGGTGGTGCTGGCATCCGACCGGCAGCGGGCCGCGGAGATCTACCAGGCCCTGGACGGACTGCTCGCCGGCTTCGACGCCGGCGTCGCGGTACGGCTGCTGTGCGTCCCCGAGACCCTGGACCGGGAGTTCGTCCGCCGGCAGCTCGAAGCGGGCCGCTCGCTGGAGGCGAGAACGGCCCACCTGCCGTGGGTGGAGGTGCTCCTGGTGGACCATCAGATCGCCCTGTCGTGCTCCGACCCGGTGGCCGGCAGCCTGCGGGCCTCGGTCACCCGGGACGCCTCGGTGCTCCGGGCGCTGCACAACCTGTTCGCCGGCGTCTGGCGCCGGGCCGTCCCGCTGGAGAGTCAGGTCGACTTCGGGGACTGGGCGCGCGCCGAGTTCACCCGGCGCATCCTGGACCGGCTCAACGCCGGGGTGACGGACGAGGTGGCGGCCCGCGACCTGTCCGTCTCGGTCCGCACCTACCGGCGCTACGTCGCCGACATCATGGGCCAGCTGGGTGCCACCTCCCGGTTCCAGGCCGGCGCGCGGGCCGCCGAGCTCGGCCTGCTGTCCGTCGAGCGGGTCCCCCGTCCCGGCGCCGCGCACTGCCTGGCCGAAGGCCGCCGCCCGCGTCTCGGCGCCGTGGCAGCTTCCTGAAACGGCCGTTGTCGCCCGCCCCGGGCGGCGGCTAGAAAAGACGAAGGAAATCCGACGGAAATCGCCCGTCGCGCATTCCGGGCCGTGGTTCGCGGCCGAACACCCTCCCGCCGTCCGTCCGCCGCCCCACCGCGCGGACCAGGACGGCACCGCCGAAGAGCCTCCGGCAGCCTCTCCCCGGGCGGGCTGCCGGATCCGCCGTCCGGGCGGCGCGGAACCCCTCGGGAGCCGCGCCCCGGACGGCGGCAACGCGGCGGAGCCGGAACCGTTCCCCCGGCGGAACCGGCTCCGCCTCGAAGCCCGGACGACACGGTGATCCCCCGGCTGGAAGGTTCATCCCATGACCCCCGAACCGATCGCGCTGCTGTTCCCCGGGCAAGGCACCCAGAAGCAGGGCATGGGCGAGCCCTGGCGGGACACCGGCGCCTGGGCCCTGGTCGAGACGGTCTCCGAGCAGTCCGGGCAGGACGTCGCCGAACTGCTCCTGCACACCGACGGCGCGCTGCTGCGCCGCACCGACCTGGCCCAACTGGTGGTGTTCACCGTCGCGGTGATGGCCCACGACGAGGCCCGCCGCACCGGGCTGCTGACCGGGGCGCCGATCGCCTGCGCCGGCCACAGCCTCGGCGAGTACGCGGCCCTGGTCGCCGCCGGAGCTCTCGGCCTGGCCGACGCGGCCCGGCTGGTCGCCGTCCGCGGCAGCGCCATGCGGGAGGCGGCCGAGCTGCGCGAGGGCACCATGGGCGTGCTGGTCGGCGCCCCGCTGCAGGCCGTCGAGGAGCTGACCGCCGACGCCCGCGCCGCCGGGCACCAGGTCTGGGTGGCCAATGTGAACGCGCCCGGCCAGGTCGTGGTCTCCGGCTCGGTCGAGGGCGTCGCGGCGGCCTCCGCCGGTGCGCCGGGGATCGGCGCCAAGCCGATCTCCATCCCGGTCGGGGGTGCGTTCCACAGTCCGTACATGGCCCCGGCCGCGGAGCGGCTGCGTGCGGCCCTGGCGGGCGTCGAGTTCGCCGCCCTGCACACCCCGGTGGTCGCCAACACGGACGCCCGGCCGCATGCCTCCGGCGCCGACTGGCCCGAGCTGATGATCCGTCAACTCACTTCCCCCGTAATGTGGGAGGCCGGCGTCCGCACGCTGGTCGACCGGATGGGGTGCCGTCGGCTGATCGAACTGGGCCCCGGTCGCACCCTGGCCGGCGTGGCCCGCCGGATCACCCCGGAGACCGAGGTGCTCTCCATCGACAGCCCGGTCGCTCTCGGGGCCGTGGGGCCCGCCTCCCGGGTCCTCGCCTGATCCGACGATCCCTGCCCGATTCGAGAAGACCGAGAGACAGGCCCTTGGCCCGGCGGTGCCGGGCGCCCGGGGTCGAGGGAACGAGAGGAGCCGTAGAGATGATCGAGAGCGCGGTCGCGAGCCGCTGGTTCCGGCGTTACCCGCCGCCGGGCGGCGTGGTGGCCAAGCGGTTGGTCTGCCTGCCGCACGCGGGCGGGACCGCCGGCATGTTCCACGGCTGGGCCGGTGGGTTCGGCCCCGGCGTCGAGGTGCTGGCCACCCGCTACCCCGGGCGGCAGGAGCGCTTCGGCGAGGAGTGCGTCACCAGCATGAAGGAGCTGACCGACGAGGTCGTCCGGGCGCTGCTGCCGCTGTCGGACGTGCCGCTGCACCTGTTCGGCCACAGCATGGGTGCCTCGCTCGGCTACGAGGTCGCGCTCCGGCTGGAGAACGAGCACGGCGTCCGACTGGCGGGGCTGCACGTGTCCAGCCGCAAGGCCCCGCACCGGGTCGACTCCCCGCCCGTCTACCTCGGCGGGGACGCGGCCGTGATCGAGGCCGTGGCCGGTCTCGGCGGCACCGAGGCGGGCCTGCTCGGCGACCCGGACCTGTACGAGCTGGTGATGCCCGCGCTGCGCGCCGACTTCGAGATCGTCGGCACCTATCTCGCCCAGCCCGGCTACCCGGTGGCCTGCCCGGTCGCCGCGTACGTGGGTGACCGCGACCCCGGGGTCAGCCCGGTCGACATGGCGGCCTGGGCCGACGTGGCCTCCGGCGGCTTCGACCTGACGGTGTACCCGGGGGACCACTTCTACCTGGCCCCGCAGCGGGACGCCCTGCTGCGCGACCTGGCCGCCCGGATCGCGTGACGCGATGGACACCGACACCATGACCTCGACCGACGAGGACCTTGCCGGCGGCGTCGACGTCCTGGACCGGCCCTGCGGGGTCGGTGTCCTCGACAAGACCTCCGTCCTGCTCGGCGTCCTCGCCGAGGGCCCGGCCTCGCTGCGGACCCTGAGCGAGACCACCGGCCTGCACCGGGCCACCGTGCACCGCCTCGCGCTCGCCCTGGAGTCCATCCGGCTGCTCACCCGCGACGTCCAGGGCCGCTTCGCGATCGGCCCGCGGATCGGCGAACTCGCCGACGGCGCCCGGCGTGACCTGCTGGTGCAGGGCGCGGGGCCGGAGCGGCTGCTGAAGCGCTCCCAGGAGGTGCTCGGGGAGCTGCGCGAGCGCACCGGCGCCAGCGCGCGGCTCTACCGCCGCAAGGGCGACGTGCGGATCTGCGTGGCCTCCGCCGAGGCCGACGACAGCGGTCGGAAGGGCTCGGCGCTGGGCGCCGCGCTGCCGATGACGGCCGGCGCGGGCGCGCAGGCACTGCTCGCCTGGGAGGAACCGACCGAACTCGTCCGCGTCATCCAGCGCGCCGCCTTCGGCGCGGCCGCTCTCACCAAGGTGCGCCAGCAGGGCTGGGCGCAGAGCCTGGGTCGGGGCGAACTGGGCTTCGCCGCCGCCGCGGTGCCGGTGCGCGGGCCCGGCGGGCGGGTGATCGCCGCGCTGGTTCTGGACGGCCCGGTCACCCTGCTCACCCGTACCCCCGGCCGTCACCACGGCGGCCTGCTGATCGACGCGGCCACCGCGCTGGGTCCCAAGCGGCCCTGATCAGGCACCCCGAAGCAACCCGCCGGGCGTCCCCCACCGCCCGTACGTCCACGGCGGGTCCTCCCCGGGCCCCGGTCCGACCCCACGCGGACCGGGGCCCGCGCACGCGCGCTGACAGTTTGCTGCCACATCGCCGGGGGAGGTTGCGGGTCCCGGTGTGAGGGCTTCTAGGGTCGGGTTCGAACAATCGTCCTGACGCCTCGCCTGGAGGACCGATGACCACCCCGATCGCCGTGTTACGGCCGGACTCCCTGGCGGCCCGGCTGGAGCTCACCGACCCGGACTTCGCCGCCCGGCTGCACGGCCGCCTGGCCGACGCCGAACGGTGGCTGCGCGCGACGGCGGGCGACGCCCCGCACGCCCTGGTCGCCGAGTGGTCCCGCTACGTGATCGAGGCCGGCGGCAAGCGGCTGCGGCCCCTGCTGGTGCTGCTCGCGGCCGAGTTCGGCGCCGACGCGGCCTTCGGCGGGTCCGACGGAAGGGGTGCGGACCCGGTCCTGGACGCCGCCGCCCTGGTCGAGCTGGTGCACGTCGCCTCGCTGCACCACGACGACGTGATGGACGGCGCCCGCAGCCGCCACGGGGTGCCGAGCGCCCCGGCCCGCTGGGGCAACCGCACGGCCGTCCACCTGGGCGACCGGCTGCTGGTCCGGGCGGGCCGGCTCGCCGCGGACCTCGGCCCCGAGGTGGTGCGGCTGCAGGGCGAGGCCGCCGAGCGGCTGGTCCGCGGCCAACTGCGGGAGCTGACCGGCCCACTGGCCGACGAGTCCCCGCTGAGCCACCACCTCGCCGTGATCGCCGACAAGACCGGCTCGCTGATCGCGCTCGCGCTGCGAATCGGCGCCGAGGTGGCGGGTGCGCCGCGGCCCGCCGCCCGGGCGCTGGCCGAGTACGGCGAGCAGCTCGGCCTGGTCTTCCAACTCTCCGACGACCTGCTGGACTTCGCCTCCGAGCCGGGGGAGTCCGGCAAGGACCCCGGGATCGACCTCGCGGTGGGGGTGCGGACCCTGCCGATGCTGCTGGCGCTCGACGAGGACGGGCCGCGTGCCGCGGAGCTGCGGGCCCTGCTGGAGCGCGGCCCGCTGGCCGACGAACGGGACCGCCGCCGGGCGGCCGAACTGCTGCGCCGCTCCAGCGCCGAGGCCCGCGCCCGGGAGCTGCTGCACGTCCACGCCACCGAGGCCCGCGCCGCGCTGGCCGCCCTTCCGGACCTCCCGGCCCGCGCGGCCCTCGCCGACCTGGTCGGCCTGGTCGAACACCGCTCCGCGTAGCGCGTCCGGGCACACGCGAAGGGGCCGCCGGGTCGGAACGACCCGGCGGCCCCTTCGCCGTCACCGACGCCGGTCAGCCCGAGGTGCGGCCGCTGCCGACCAGGACGGGCTCCTCGCCGGCCGGGTTCGGCGCCTGCTCCTTGAGGCCCGGCCACCAGGCCCGGCGGCCGAGCAGTGTGGTGGTGGCGGGGACGAGGAACAGCGCCATCACGAAGGCGGTGAGCAGGATGCCGAACGCCACCGCGAAGCCCATCTGCTGGAGCATCGAGTTGTCCGCGAGCATCAGGACGCCGAAGGTGCCGGCCAGGATGACCGCCGCCGCGCCCATGGTCGGCGCGGAGCGGGCGACCGCGTGCTTGATCGCCTCACGCGGGTCGTTGCCGTCGCGGATCTCCTCCCGCAATCGGGCGACCATCAGGATGTTGTAGTCGGTGCCGATGGCCACCACGAACAGGTAGACCAGCACCGGCAGGCTGAACAGCACGCCGTTGGCGCCCTTGACGCCCTGGAACAGCCAGACGGTGGCGCCGAGCGTGCCGGCGAAGCCGAGGCCGACCGAGATCATCAGGAACCACGGCGCGACGACGCTGCGCAGCAGCAGGCCGAGGATGATCATGATGGCGAGGCCGGCCACCGGGAAGACCACGCTGTAGTCGCGCTCGACGGCGGTGCGGATGTCGGCCAGGACGGCGGTGGTGCCGCCGACCAGGGCGCGGGTGCCGTCGGGTGCGGCCGCGTGGGCCTGGTCCCGCAGCGCGCCGTCGACCAGGTCGAGGGCCTTGTCCTCCATCGGGTTGTAGGCCAGCGAGACGCTGTACTGCGCGACGGTGCCGTCGGCCGAGGGCTGGGCGGGCGAGACCTGGGCGACTCCGGCGACGCCGGCGATCTTGTCCCGGAAGGCCGCGAGCTGGTCCTGGGCCAGCTTGCCGCCGCCGGTGTTCTCCAGGAACACCTGGGTGGGCTGGGCCTTGCCGGCCGAGAAGCCCTTCTGCAGGTCGTCCATCGCCTGCACCGACTCCAGGTTCTTCGGCTGCGAGCCGCCCATGTCGAAGTCGGCCTTGAAGCCGAGGGCGCCGAGGGCGAGGGCGACCAGCAGGCCGCCGGAGACGATCGCGACCAGGCCGGGGCGGCGGGCCGTCATGGCGCCGATCCGCTGCGCCAGGGCGTTCTTCGGCTCGCGCTTCCAGGCCTTGGAGGGCCAGAACGCGCCCCGGCCGAGCAGGGCGAACACGGCCGGCACCAGGGTGACACCGGCGATCGCGCTGACCGCGACGGAGATCGCCAGCGAGGGGCCCATGGAGCGCAGCATGCCCATGGTGGACAGGGTCAGTGCGAGGAAGGCCACGACGACGGCGCCGGCCGCGGAGGCGATGGTCTCGCCGACGCGGGCGACGGCCTCGGCCATCGCGGGCCGCGGCTCCATCCCGGCCCGCAGGAACTCGCGGTAGCGGAAGAGCAGGAAGAGCAGGTAGTCGGTGCCGACGCCGAACAGGACGACGATCAGCATCGTCGAGGACGAGGGGTCGGCGTCCAGTCCGAAGACCTTGGCGGCGGTGGCGATCAGCCCGTTGGCGGTCAGGTAGACCAGGGTGATCAGGACCACCGGCATCAGCGCGATCAGCGGGCTGCGGAAGATGATGCCGAGCAGGACGACGATCAGCAGCAGCGTCGCCATCATGATCATGGCGTCGGTGTTGTCGCCCGACTCCTGGGCGTCCAGCGCGCTGGCGGCCGGGCCGGTCGTCCCGATCTTGAGGCTGGTGCCGCTCAGCAGCTCCTTGACGTCCACGCGCAGCTGCTTGACGTTCTCGGTGACGGTGGTGTCCGAGAGGTCCTTGTTGTCGGCGTAGATCTGCGCGAGGCCGATCTTGCCGTCCGGGGAGACCGCGGCCGGGTCGGCCTGGATCTTGGTGAGGTGGGCGTAGTGCTTGGCCTGCAGGCCGGTGGCGACCTTCTGGATGTCGGCCTTGTCGGCGTCGGTGAACGCACCGCCGTCGGCGCGCTGGAAGACGGCGATCGCGGCCGGCTGGTCCTCCTGCCCGGGGAAGGCGCGCTTCTCCAGGTCGGAGACCTGCACCGACTCGTAGTGCGAGGGCAGGAACTCGGTCTGGTCGGTGGTCGACTCGAGCTTGGGGGAGAGGGCCGTCAGCGCGACCGCGGCGATCAGCCAGGCCACGACGACAAGCCACGGCCGGCGGACGACGAACCGTCCGATCCGTGTGAACATGACACTCCTTGCGTCCGACGACACCCGACGATCCCGGTGAATGGCGGGGCGCAGGGCATGCTGCGAACTGGTGGATGGCGTGCGATCGAAACGGGCGATCGCAGTCAGTGAGCCTGCAGCATCGCACCGTTGCCCCGCTTTGCACCTGTCACCTGACAGCTAGTGGCCATCGGCGGGGCACCGCGCCCGGCCCGGCTTCAGCTTGCGGACCGCTGCCCGGCGAACCGTGGCCACCGCCGCCGGGGCTGCCTACGGTCGAGCCATCGTCTGTGGAGCAGAGGAGGTAGGCCAGTGCCGAAGACCACGCCCGCGAGCGACGGTCGCGTACCGCCGAGGAGGCGCCTCGGAGTCGCGGACGGCAGCGAGGAGCCGCTCGCCACCGTCCTCAGCGGCGATCCCTCGTCGATCGAACTCGACGCGCTCACCGCCGTGTTGGCCATCTTCTCGGGCAACCCGGCGCGCCCGGCCGAGATCTGGGCACGGGCCTCCGGGATGGGTCGCAGGGCCCGGGGCCGGGCCTGGACCCCGGCCCACCGCGAGGCGTCGTAGGAGCCGGTCGCGACGGGCGGGTGGCAGCTTCTTGCGAGCCCGATTGTCCGTCCGCGTCACGCTCTGGTACGAACGGAGTCAAACCAGAAGATCGACAAGGGTGCCCGAACCGCGGGCGCGCGACCGCCGGTTGAGGGGAGCGACTGGTGCTGCAGGTGGTGTTCAGGGTCCTCGGGCCGCTCGACGTCCGGGCGGACGGGAACCCGGTGCAGCTCTCCGGCGCCCGGCAGCGCATCGTCCTCGCGATGCTGCTGCTCTCGGCCGGCCGGGTGGTCTCCGTCGACACCCTGGCCGAGGCCGTCTGGCAGGGAAATCCGCCCAACACCTTCGTCAACCAGATCGCGATCTGCGTCTCCGGGCTGCGCAAGGCCTTCAAGGCCTCCGTCGGCCTGGACGACCTGATCGCCACCGTGCATCCCGGCTACCTGCTCGCCCCCGGTGAACACCGCATCGACGCCGTCGAGTTCGAGGAGCGGGTGGCCGAGGCCCGGGAGGACGCCCGGGAGGGACGCTCCGCCGAGGCGGTCGCCCTGCTGGAGGAGGCGCTCGGCATGTGGCGCGGCCGCGCCCTGGAGGGGGTGGCCGGCCCGGACGACGCCGCCTCCGGGGTCTGGGGCCGGCTGTCCGCCGAGGCGGCCCGACTCACCGAACTGCGGCTCGCCGTCTACGAGGAGTACACCGGCCTGCGTCTGGAACTCGGCCAGCACCGCGACCTGATCGGTGAACTCTCCGCCTTCATCCGGGAGAACGGGCTGCGCGAACAGGCCTGGGCGCAGTTGATGCTCGCCCAGTACCGGTCCGGCCGCCGGGCCGAGACCCTGGAGACCTTCCGCGAGGCGCGCCGGCTGTTCGTCGACGAGCTCGGCATCGAACCCGGACCGGCCCTGCAGGCCCTGCACGAGGCGGTGCTGGCCGACGAGGCCTGGCTCACCGCGCCCGCCGGCCCGCCCACCGCGGCCCGCTCCAGCGCCCCGGCCGCGCCCGTGGTGCCCGCCCAACTTCCCTCCGACGTCGCGGCGTTCACCGGACGCGCCGAAGCGCTCGACGCCCTGGACCGGCTGCTGGAGCAGCCGGGGGACGGCTCCGCCCTGCCGGTCGGCCTGATCACCGGGATCGGCGGGGTCGGCAAGACCGCCGCCGCCGTGCACTGGGCCCACCGGGTCGCCGCGCACTTCCCCGACGGCCAGCTCTTCGCCGACCTGCGCGGCTACGACGAGTCCGACGAGCCGCTCGCCCCCGAGGCCGTCCTCGACCGCTTCCTGCGCGCCCTCGGTGTGCCCGCCCCCGAGGTCCCGGCCGACCTGACCGGTCGCGCCGACCGCTTCCGCACCGAACTCGGCGGCCGCCGCGTGCTGGTGGTCCTCGACAACGCCCGCTCCTTCGAGCAGATCCGCTGGATGCTGCCGGGCAACGGCCGCTGCTGCGCGCTGGTCACCAGCCGTGACCCGATCGAGGGCCTGGCCGGCGACTACCACTTCGTCCCCGTCCCGCTCGGCGCCCTGGACCGGGCCGAGGCGGCCGAGCTCATCGCCCGGGTGGTCGTGCGCGAGCGCCTGGCCGGCGACCCGGACAGCGTCGCCGAACTCGGCGAGCTCTGCGACCGGCTGCCGCTCGCCCTGCGCATCGCCGCGGCGCGGCTCGCCGCCAAGCCGCACTGGACGGTCCGCTCGATGGTCGGCCGGCTGCGGTTGCAGCACCGGCGCCTGGACGAACTGAGCGAGGGCAACCGAGGGGTGCGGGCCGGCTTCCGGCTCAGCTACCGCGGCCTGCCCAAGGCGGTGGCCCGGATGTACCGGCTGCTCGGGCTGCTCAACGTCCCGGACTTCTCCGCCTGGACCGGCGCCGCCCTGCTGGACATCGACCCGCTGGACGCCGAGGACCTGATCGAGCAACTGGTCGACGCCCAGCTGCTGGAGGTGCTCGCCGACGCCGCCACCGGTCAGGTGCGCTACCGCTTCCAGGACCTGCTGCGGCTGTTCGCCTCCGAGTGCGCCGTCGAGGAGGAGGACCCGCGCGAGCGCGTGTCCGCGCTGCGCCGCACCGCCGGCGGCTGGCTGTTCCTCGCCGAGGAGGCGCACCGGCGGATCTACGGCGGTGACTACACGGTGGTGCACGGCCCCGGCCACCGGCACCGGCTGCCCGCCGAACTGGTCGACCAGCTGGTGGTGGACCCGATGGAGTGGTTCGAACGCGAGCGGGCCGCCATCGTCGGAATCGTCGACCAGGCCGCCGAACTGGACGAGTCCGCGCTCGCCTGGGACCTCACGATGACCAGCGCGACGCTCTTCCAGAACCGGAACTACCCCGCCGAGTGGCAGCAGTGCGCCGAGCGCGCCCTCGCCGCGGCCCGGCGGGCCGGCGACGCCCTCGGCGAGGCGGCGATGCTGCACTCGCTCAGCTCGCTGGCCATCGTCCAGTCCCGCTACCACGACGCCCACGGCCAACTCGGCGACGCCCTGCGGTTGTTCGAGGAGTGCGGCGAGCGGCACGGCGAGGCCCTGGTACGGCGCAACCTCGCCCTCTACGAGTGCAACCGCGGCGACGCCGCCGCGGCCCGCGAACACGGCTACCGCTCGCTGGAGGGCTTCCGCGCGGTCGACGACCACTACGCCGAGGCGCACGTGCTCGGGGTCCTGGCCCGGGTGGAGCTGGAACTCGGCGAACCCCAGCTCTCGCTGGAGCTCAGCGAGCAGGCGATCGCCAAGAACCTCGCGGTCGGTTCGGTGCGCGGCGAGGCGCAGAGCACCGTCCGGCTGGCCGAGGTGCTGGTGCGCCAGGGGGAGGGCGAGCGGGCCGAGGCGGCCTGTCGGCGCGCGCTGGAACTGGTCCGCGGGCTGGGCGACCCGCGCGGGGAGGCGCACTCGCTGCGCTGCCTCGGCGAGGCGCTGTGGCGCCAGGACAGGCTGGCGGAGGCCGCCGGGATCCTGCGCGAGGCCATGGTGGTCTCCGGACGGGTGCCGGACCGGTTCCTGCAGGCCAGGGCCGGCGCGATCCTCGGCTGCGTCACCGTCCTGCTCGGCGACCGGATCGAGGCGGCCGGTCACCTCACCGAGGCGGCCGAGCTGTTCGCGAAGGTGGGGTCGCCGGTCTGGCAGGAGAAGCTGGCCCGGCTCGATCGCGCGGTGCGCGGCGCCGGGGCCCTCGACTCGGCACTGCTGCGGGGGCTGCTGGACGGCTGATCCGCCCGGCGTCCACCGGCTCAGAACGGGTTGATGATGGTCCACGGGTCGTCCTGGAGGACGGCCAGCCTGTCGAGGGCGGCGCGGGTGGTGGCGGTGGTGGCGGCGTTCATGACGGTCTCCCTCGATGCCGGGGCCGGGGGCGCCGGGCGGGTTGCCCGGCCGCTTCCCTCGACCTGAGAACGAAGGTAGACGGGCCGGGTTTTACGGCTCTTTCGATTCCCTTTCGCTGAACCCGCCGCCGCGCCCGGCCGACGAAATCCAACCGACAGAGCGGCGAAAAGCCAGGTCAGTACGGTCACGCTCGCATCGCATCCGCGAAACGAGGGTGACTCATGGCATACGTCGCAGCACCGGACCACGCGTTGGAGACCACGGCCGCGCAGGCCCCGGCGTCCCTGGATTTCGGCATCCTCGGGCCCGTCAAGGCGACGCTCGACGGCCAGGAGGTCCAACTGGACGGCCCCAAGCACCGCACGGTGCTGGCCGCCCTGCTGCTCGCCGACGGACGGCTGATGCCGGACGAGCGGCTCTGCACCCTGCTCTGGGGCTGGGAGCCGCCGGCCACCTGGACCGCCCAGCTCTACACCCACACCTCGCGGCTGCGTGGGCGGCTCGGCCCCGGCGTCGACCTGGTCCGCAGGTCCTCCGGCTACCGGCTGGACATCGGCGCCGGCCGCTTCGACCTCGCCGAGTTCCGGCGCGACGCCGAACTCGGCCGCCAGGCCCTGGCCGCCGGCGACCACGCCCGCGCCGCCCGGCTGCTGCGCGCCGCGCTGGCGCACTGGCGCGGTGCCCCGCTCACCGGAGTCACCGAGCACCTGGCCGCGACCGAGCTGCCGCAGCTGGCGGAGAGCCGGCTCGCCGCGCTGGAGAACCGGATCGAGGCGGAGCTCGAACTCGGCGCGCACGCCACGGCCGTCGCCGAACTGCGCGGCCTGGTCGCCGAGTACCCGACCGGCGAGCGGCTGCGCGGCCAGCTGATGACGGCCCTCTACCGCTGCGACCGGCAGGGCGACGCCCTCCAGGTGTACGACGCGGGCCGGCGGCTGCTCGCCGAGGAACTGGGCATCGACCCGGGACCGACCCTGCGCCGGCTGCACGGGCAGATCCTGGCGGGCGAACTCCCCGCCCCGGCCGCCCGGCCACGCATCACCGTCACCGATGCGGCGCCGACCCCGGAGGAACCGGCCGGGCCCGAGGGCGCCGGGGTCTGGGCCGGCCTCACCCCGGCGATGCTGCCCCCGGACACCGTCGGCTTCACCGGCCGCGAGCGCGACCTCTCCGCCGTCCTCGCCGCCCTGCGCGGCCCCGCCGGGGGAGCGGCCGGCCTCGGCTCGGTGGTGCTCACCGGCGCCGCCGGGGTGGGCAAGTCCGCGCTCGCCGTCCGCGCGGCCCACCAGTGCCGTGCCGACTTCCCCGACGGCCAGCTCTACGCCGACCTGCGCACCCCCGAGGGCGGCAGCCGAACCCCGGCCGCGGTGCTCGGCTGGTTCCTGCGCGCCCTGGGCGTCGCCGAGGGCGCGCTGCCGGCCGGCCTGGACGAGCGCGCCCAGCTCTACCGCAGCCGGCTGGCCGGCCGCCGGATGCTGGTGGTGCTGGACAACGCCTGCGACGACCGGCAGATCCGACCGCTGCTCACCGCGGACGAGCACAACCGCACCCTGGTCACCGGCCGCTCCGCGCTCGGCACGGTCGAGGGCTCCAGGCTGCTCTGGCTCGGCCCGCTGGACTTCCCCGAGGCCTACCAGCTGCTCGCCACCGCGGCCCCCGACCGGGCGGTCGGCGACCCGTCCGCCGCCGCCCGGATCGTGGAGCTGTGCGACCGGCTGCCGCTCGCCCTGCGGATCTGCGCCGCCCGTCTCGCCGCACACCCGCACTGGTCGCCGGCCCGGCTGGCCGCCCGGCTCGACCCCGCCCACCGCCGGCTGGACGAGCTGCGGCTCGGCGACCTCGACGTCCGCACCAGCCTGCGGGCCGGCTACCAGGGGCTCGACCCGGCCGACCGGACCGCCTTCCGCGCCCTCGCCCTCACCGAGGCCGCCGCCTTCACCCCGGGCGAGGCCGCGCCGCTGCTGGGCGAGAGCGAGGACGGCGCCGAGGAGATCCTGGAACGGCTGACCGAGGCCAGGCTGCTCACCGCCACCGACGACGGCGGGCTGCGCTACCACTTCTCCTCCCTGGTCCGGCTGTTCGCCCGGGAGCAGCCCGCACCCCTGCCGGTGCCCTGCTGATCCCCGCTCGGTCGTTCCCCATCGGGCCCGCCGGTTCCCCGGGGCCCCGTCCGCCGTCGGACGGGGCCCCGGGCTCGTTGCCCGTCAGCCGCAGCCGCCCGCGTGGCCGCCGTCCAGGTTCGCCTCCGGGCCCGCCGTGATCATCGCGACGTAGGCGGCCAGGAGACTGCCCCAGCGCATACCGGACTCCGGGTCCGGCCGGTCGTAGTCGAGGTCGGGGTCCAGGCCCAGCATGGTCGCCGTCCTGGAGACCACCTCCGGGTCGCTCAGGTCGAGGCGTATCAGCTCCTCGGGCCGCAGCATGTCGACCAGCCCCCCCTCGGCCAGCCAATCCTGGAAGTCGAGCTCCATCAGTTCGATCGCCTGAGCGTCGTATTCCACGTCGCTGTAGGAAGAACCGTTCTCGCTGTTGTTCGTCCGCATCGTCGCCTCCGGTCTCGTGACGGGTTCTCCGGTCGCGAGAAAAGAATGTGACGGAGGCCTATCCGGCCCCTATGAGGACTTTCGGTGCCGGTTCCATAGAACTCTCATAGAAACCCTCATAGACATCTGAGGCAGCGTCCCGACATGGAAAAACGGATCGAGCGCGTGGTGATTCTGGGAAGTGGCCAGATCGCCTGGACGGCCGCCGCCTATCTGCGGAAGGAACTCCAGGGAACGGTTGCAGTGACCGTCCTGGAAGATCCGGACGACCCGCCGGAGGCCGGAACCGGCACGGCCCTGCCGTCCTTCCAGCGCTCGTTCTTCGACGTCCTGGGAATCGACGAACAGGAATGGATGCGGGCGAGTTCGGCCACCTTCAAAGCGGCGGACCGCTATGTGAACTGGCGTACCGCCGGGCCCGGGCGGACCACCCCGCGGGAGCTGCCGGACGCCCGGCCCGACGCCTTCTACCACCCGTTCGGGCTGCTGCCCGAGTACGACCGGGCCCCGCTCTCGCACTACTGGCAGCACCGCCGCCAGCGCGGAGAGACCACCGAGCCCTTCGACTACGCGTGCTTCCGTGAACCCCCGCTGCTGGACGCCCGGCGCTCCCCGCGCTGGCTCGACGGGCGCAGCGCCACCCGCTACGGCTGGCACTTCGACCGCCTGGAGTTCACCGCCCACCTGCGCCGCCACGCCGTCGCCGCCGGTGGCGTGCGGCGGGTGCGCGGCCGGCTGGCCCGGGTCGAGCGGGACGCGCAGGGCGACCTCGCCGCCCTGGTCACCGAGCACGGCGAACGGATCCCGGGCCAGCTCTTCCTGGACTGCTCCGGCCCGCGCCGCCGGCTGATCGGCGACCTGCTCGGCGAGCCCTTCCTCGACCTGCGGGAGCAACTGCCGTGCGACCGGGCGGTGTCGGTGACCGTCCCGACGCCCGACGCCCGGCGCCGGGGCATCGAGCCGCACAGCACCCTGCTGGCGATGCCGGCCGGGCAGACGGCCGTCCACCCGGTGCTCGGCCGGCTCGGCGCCGCTTACGCCTACGGGAGCGGCCACACCACGCCCGAGGAGGCCGCCGCCGAGCTGTGCCGGCTCTGGGGCCTGGACCCCGGGCACACCGAGGTCCACCACCAGGAGCACGGCCCCGGCCGGACCCGCCGCTCCTGGCGGCGCAACTGCGTGGCCCTCGGCGCGGCGGCCGGTGTGCTGGACCCGGCCGGGCCGGACTGCCCGCACCTGGCCGTGCGGGCGCTCCAGCTGCTGGTCGCGCACTTCCCGGCCGGGCCGCTGCCGCCCGTCCTGCCGGAGCGCTACAACCGGGCCGTCGACCGCGCCTTCGACGAGGCCCGGGACTTCCTCCAGCTGCGCTACGGCTGCTCCCCGCGCGACGACACCCCGTTCTGGCGGGCCACCGGGCGGCTGGCGCTCTCGGAGGCGGTGCGCACCAGGATCGCCGTCTACCGGGCCGGGCTGCCCTGCGGCTCGGCGCTGGTGGAGGAGGCCCGCTACTACGGCTACCGCGCGGAGGAGCCGCTCAGCCCGTGGACCGACGCCGACCACTACTGCGTGCTCGCCGGGCTTGCCCCAACCCCGGTCGGCCCTTCACCGGTGCTCGCCCACCGGCCCGAGTCGGTGCGCGGCGCCGGGACGCTCTTCGAGCAGGTCCGCCGCCAGCAGCGCAACCTGCTGGAGACCCTGCCCAGCGCCTACGACTACCTGCGCCGGCTGCACGGGCGGGGCGCGGACGAACTGGCGGTGTGAGCGGGCCGCGGCCCGAACGCCGAAGGGCACCCCGGCCGGGGTGCCCTTCGGGCGGGAGGAGCGTCGCCGCCCCTCGACTCTCGATGCTTCTCGATGAAGCCTGCTCAGCTCTCGATGAGCCGGGTGAACACGACGGTGTCGAACACGTCCTCCATCCGGACGGCCCTGCCGTCGCGGAAGGTCCAGGAGTGGATGAACGGCAGGGTCTCGGTGCGGCCGCTCAGCGAGGTGACGGAGCGCACCCCGAAGACCACCACGCGGTCGCCGGACTGCACGAACTCCTGCGGCTCCAGCCGCATGCCGCCCAGCACGGTCGGCACGGTGGCGAGGAAGCCCCGCACGCCGTCATGGCCGATCTTGGTGCCGCCCAGTCCGTACGGGGCCAGGCCGTCCGGGTGCACCCACTCGACCGAGGGGTCCATGACGGCCAGCAGGCCGGCCACGTCCCGGTCGTGGAAGGCCTGGTAGGCGCTGTGGACCAGGTCGAGGTTCTCGCGGGTTCGGGACATCGGGGAAACCTCCTCAGGAGCGGACGTGCTCGGGGTACAGGGCTTCGAGGGTGCGACGGATGCCGTCGCGCCAGTCGACCTCGCAGGGGCCGGTCAGCTCCCGGCGCAGCGTCGGGTCGAACTGGTAGGTCTCCCGGGTGACCGAGCTCGGCACCAGCTTCGCCGGCACCCCGGTGAGCTCCTCCAGGTAACGCACGCAGTCGGTGATGCCGACGGACTGGTCGCCGCCCCAGTTGACCAGGGTGGCGGGCACCGCGCCGGCCTCCCACAGCCCCGGGACCTGCCGGACCAGGTCGTCGGTGTGCAGCGGCGAGCACCAGTTCTGGCCCTCCAACGGCACCGGGATCGGCTCGCCGGCCAGCATCCGCCGGAAGTACAGCATCGGCACGCCGCCGTAACCGCCCGGCCCGTACGCGATGTTGAGACGGGCGATGGTGGTCGGCAGGCCCAGCACCTGCGCGAAGGCGCGCACCGCGCCCTCGGTGGCGAGCTTGCCCACCGGGTAGGCCGGCAGCCAGTCGGCGACGCCGTCCACCGGGTCGGTCTCGGTGTAGCGGTGGTCCAGGGTCTGCCGGGCGTAGACCGCGCCGGTCGACACGTAGAGGAAGGACTCGGCGGTGCGGCAGTGGGCCATCAGCCGGCCGGTGGCGACCGCGTTGACCTCGACGGTGGCGTTGAAGTCGCCGTCGTCGCCGCGCCGGACGGCGGAGTGGATGACGTGGGTGAAGTCCTCCGGCACGCCCTTGAGGCCGTCGGGGCCGGTGTCGTCCATGTCCCAGTGCCAGGTGGTGATGCCCCGGTCGTTCAGCTCCCGCTCCACGCCCGGGGTGCCGAAGCGGCCCAGGCACCACACCTCGTTGCGCTCGGCGAGCGCCTCCGCCACCGGCCGGGCGACCTGCCCCGTGCCACCCGTCACCAGGATCTTCTTGCCGTTCACTGCCCGTCCCCCATCGCACGGTCGAGTTCCGCGCGCAGCACGGCCTGGAAGGCGGCCACGTGCTGCGGTCCCATCAGCGTGTAGTGCTCACCCGGCACGTCGACGTACCGGTTGGCGCCGCGGGTGTGCTCGTCCCAGCGACGCAGTTCCTTGGCCAGCCAGTCCTCCTTGGTCCCGCGCAACGGGACGGCGTAGAACACCGACATCGAGTCGACCGTGCCGCTCGGCCGGTAGCTGCGGCCCAGGTCGGTGATCCGGTCGGCGAGCTCCGCCCAGGCGCCGAACTTGGCGAGATCCAGGTCGAGTTCGGCGATCCGCTCGGCCGGCGCGAGCCCGATCAGCGTGGCCAGCTGCTCCTCCTCGGACAGCCCCCGCAGCTGCCCCGGAAGTTCGCGTGCCTGCTTCTTGTCCACCAGGTCGAGGAAGAACGCCAGGTTGACGGCGGTCTCGACGAAGTCCAGCTCGTCCATCCGGTACTTGATGTGCGGCGGCAGGTTGAAGCTGCCGACGAAGTCGACCCGCTCGCCCTGTGCCTCCAGCACCTTGGCGATCTCGAAGGCGACGGCCGCGCCGAAGGAGTAGCCGGCCAGCGCGTACGGGCCGTGCGGCTGGCGGGCGCGGATCCCCGCCACGTAGCAGTCGACCATCTCCTCGAAGGTCGCGAAGGGCTTCTCCCCCTCGTTGAAGCCCCGGGCGCGCAGCGCGTAGAACGGCCGGTCACCGACGAAGTACTGGGCCAGGTTGACGAAGACCAGCACCTCGCCGACCCCGGGGTGCACGCAGAACAGCGGTGTCTTGTCCCCGCTGACCTGCATCGGGACGACCGGGTCGTAGACCCGCTCGCCGGGGGAGGCCGGATCGGCGAGCCGGGCGGCCAGGTCGCGCACCGTCGGGGCGGTCAGCACGGTGAGCACCGGCAGGTCGGCGGCGCCCAGGCGCTGCGCCACTCTGTTGCGCAGCCGCAGGATGTCCAGGGACGTCCCGCCGAGGTCGAAGAAGTTGGCGGTGGCGCTGATCCGCTCCGGCTCGGTGTCGAACAGCTCGGCGTAGATCTCGGCGAGCACCCGTTCGGTGTCGCCCTCGGGCTCGGTGTGCCCGCCGAGCCGCCGTACCGTCAGCTCCTCCACCATCCGCACCGCCTCGTGGTAGTCGCCGTTCTCCAGCCGGGTGCGCATCAGGGCGCGCTGGATCTTGCCGAGGCTGGTCTTGGGGAAGGCCTCGGCGGGCAGCGGCAGGATCAGCGCGGGTCGGAAGCCCCACTGCATCACGACGGTGCTGCGGATCGCGGCGAGCAGCCGGTAGTGCCCGTTCTCGTCCTCGGCGGGCAGCTCCGGGTGGAAGGCGATCACCAGTTGCTCGGTGTCGCCGCCGGCCGCGCGGATGGGGAAGGCCGCGACGTAGGAGGCGGCGACGCCGTCCAGCCGCTCCAGCGCGGACTCGATCTCGTGGCTGAAGTAGTTGACGCCGTTGACGATGACGCTGTCCTTGGAGCGGCCGACCAGGGTGAGCCGGCCGTCGTCGATCCGGCCGAGGTCGCCGCTGCGGAACCAGCCGTCGGCGGTGAAGGCGTCCCGGGTGGCCCGCTCGTTGCGGTAGTAGCCGCGGGTGATCATCGGTCCGCACAGCTGGAGTTCGCCCACGCCGCCTTCGGGCAGGGCGCGGTCCTGTTCGTCGGCGACCCGGATCCGCAGGCCCTGGACGGGGGTGCCCAGGTTCGCGAACTCCGCGCCCTCGTCGCCCTGCGGGAAGGAGCGGGAGTAGATGCTGCCGGCGCAGGTCTCGGTCATGCCGAAGGCGGGCCAGAGCGCGGTGGGGGAGAGCCCGTAGCGGGCGAAGGTCCGCAGGAAGGAGCGGCCGGTGGCGCAGACCACCGCCTCGCCGCCGCTGATGATGTGCCGCAGCCCGCTCAGGTCGATCCGGGCGCGGTCCGCCGCGTCCAGCCGTTCGGCGGCCGAGTTCAGCAGCCCCAGCAGGAAGTTGGGGGTGAAGGTCATGGTCACGCCGTGCCCGGAGACCAGCCGGAGGAACTCCACCGGGTCGCGCAGGACGACCGCGGCCTCGGTGTGGACCTGGCGGGCGCCGACCGACAGCGGTAGCAGGTGGCACTCCAGCAGGGCGGCGACGTGGTCGAAGGAGACCCAGTTGAGCGTGGTGTCGGCGGCGGTGAGCCGGTGGTAGCCGTTCTTCCCGGCCATCGACGCCAGCAGGTTGGCGTGGCTGAGCATGACGGCCTTGGAGTTGCCGGTCGAGCCCGAGGTGAGCACCAGCACCGCGACATCGTCGGGCTCGGGGGTGTGGAAGTCCTCGGCGGGCTCAGCCTCCGGGTCCAGCAGCAGCTCCAGGGTGGCCGTGGCGAGGCCCTCCACGGGGGGCAGCTCGGCCGAGATCGCCTCGCTGGTGATCAGCAGCGGCCTCTCCAACAGGGTGTTGACGTGGGTGAGCTGGGTGGCCCAGCGCTCCGGGTCACCCTGCAGCCGGGCCATCGGGCACGGGACGAAGCCGCCCAGCACCGACGCCCAGAAGGCGATCAGGAACTCCTCGGGGTGGGTCAGCAGCAGGACCAGCGTGTCCCCCGGTCGCAGGCCGCGGGCGCGCAGACCGGTCAGCAGGATCTGGGCCTCCCGGAGCAGCTCCGGGTAGCTCTGGTCGGCGTGGCCGGTGGCGGTGCCGCCGAGGGCGTAGCGCACCCCGGTGTCGGGGTGCCGTTCGGCGGCGCGCAGCAGCAGGTCGGCGATGCCCCGTGCGGGGGCGGCGGCGTCGGTCTGCAGGGTCAGTGGGGTTAGCGGGGCGATCGCGGAAACCTCAGTGAAGGTGGTCACACGAGGAAGGTAGGTGCGCTCCTGCCACAGGGGGACCACTGGTGGCCTGAAGAGGCGCCCACCACCACGCCTTGTCTACGGCTGGTGAGGAGGGGGTCGCCGAAGGTGGTCGAACTGGATCGACGTTGTACCGGTTATGGCGGCACGGGGCAGGTTCCTGTCAGCTGGGTGACGGAAGGTTGAGCCTGCCGCGCACGAACGGTAGAGCCCGGCCGGAGGGTTCACCACCGGCGGGGATTCCCCGGCCGATGGGCCCCGGCCACCCGCCGTCGGAGCGCCGACGCGCGATTCCCGGGCCTTCCGGCACTGTTCCGCACCGGCCGCCCGGGGATTCCTCCGGCGACGAGGAATCTCACATCCCGGGATTCGTGCCGAGTGGATGTCAACTTCCGGACAGGGCCGTTGTCCAGGCAGGACGTGCACTGGGAGAGTGGCCGAGGCCGATCGGTTCAGTGCGACTTCCGCCGATGCGCCACCACAACCCTCCTGGCAGACGGACCGCCGTCCGTTCGTGCCGGAACCCTCATTCCGGCGCACACGGTACGGCTCCCCGGGCGAACCGCCGTCGACCGGGCCGGGGTTCCGCCGCGCGCCCGGGGCCGGGTGGCGGTGGCGGCTGAGGCCGGATCAGGAGGGCAGCTCGTGCTTCAGGTGGTGTTCCGGGCCCTGGGGCCGCTCGAGATCAGCGTCGCGGGCCGACCCGTCCCGCTCCAGGGCGCCAGGCAGCGCACGATCATGTCGATGCTGTTGCTCAGCCCGAACCGGGCGGTCTCGGTCGACGCGCTGGCCGACGCCGTCTGGCAGGGCCGCCCGCCCGCGACCTGCCGCAATCAGATCGCCATCTGCGTCTCCGCGCTGCGCAAGACCTTCAAGGCCGAAGCGGGCGTGGACCGGCTGATCGTCACCAGCCACCCCGGCTACCTGCTCGACGCCGCCGAACACCGCATCGACGCCGTGGAGTTCGAGGAGCTCGTCGTCCTGGCCCGGGAGGCCGCCCGGGCCGGCCGGGCCGAACAGGCCTGCGCCCGCTACCAGGAGGCGCTCGCCCTGTGGCGCGGCCCCGCCCTGGAGGGCGTCACCGCCGAACGGGTCGAGGCCGAGGCGGCCCGGTTGACCGAACTGCGGCTCACCGCCTACGAGGAGCACGCCGGGATCCGCCTCGAACTCGGCGGGCACCGCGAACTCGTCGGGGAACTCACCACCTTCTTCCGCGACCACCCGCTGCGCGAACAGGCCACCGCCCACCTGATGCTCGCCCAGTACCGCTCCGGCCGCCGCGCCGAAGCGCTGGAGACCTACCGGGAGTGGCGCGGCCTGCTCGCCGCGGAACTCGGCATCGCCCCCGGCCCCCGGCTGCGCGAACTGCACGAGGCGGTGCTCAACGACGCGCCCGGGCTCGGCGCGCCCGGCGAGTCCGTCACCCTCGCCCCGGTGGGCGCGGCCCCGTCCCAGCTCCCGCCGGACGTCGCCGCCTTCACCGGTCGTCGGGCCGAACTCGACCGGCTGGACCGGCTGTTGGTGAATCTCGGCGGAACCGCGCTGCCGGTCGCCTCGATCAGCGGCAGCGGCGGCGTCGGCAAGACCGCCCTCGCCGTGCACTGGGCCCACCAGGTCGGCGAGCGCTTCCCCGACGGACGGCTCTTCGCCGACCTGCGCGGCTACGACGAGCAGGAGGACCCGCACCGCCCCGGCGCGGTGCTCGACCGCTTCCTGCGCGCGCTCGGCGTGCCCGGCCGGCAGATCCCGTCCGAACAGCACGAGCGCACCGCGCTGTTCCGCAGCCTGTTGGACGGCCGCCGGGTGCTGATCGTCCTCGACAACGCCCGGTCGTTCCAGCAGATCGGCCCGCTGCTGCCCGGCAGCGGCCGCTGCTGCGTGCTGATCACCAGCCGGGACGGCCTGGGCGGCGCGCTGGCCGGCGACTACGCCTTCGTCCCGCTGCACCTCGGCCCGCTCGACCCGGACGAGGCCGTCGAACTGCTCGCCCGGGTCGCCGGATCCGACCGGCTCGCCGCCGACCCGGAGGGCACCGCCCGGCTGGCCGAACTGTGCGACTGCCTCCCGCTCGCCCTGCGGATCGCCGGCGGGCGGCTCGCTGCCAAGCCGCACTGGCCGGTGCGCAGTCTGGTCGCCCGGCTGGAGGACGGGCAGCGCCGGCTCGACGAGCTCAGCCCGGGCGGGCGCGGCGTGCGGGCGGGCTTCGGGCTCAGCTACCGCGACCTGCCGGCCACCGCCGCGCGGATGTTCCGGCTGCTCGGACTGCTCGACCTGCCCGAGTTCGCCGCCTGGACCGGCGCCGCCCTGCTGGACACCTCCCCGACGGACGCCGAGGACCTGATCGAGCAACTGGTCGACGCCCAGCTGCTGGAACCGCTCAGCGCGGACACCGGCCCGGTGCGCTACCGCTTCCAGAACCTGCTGCGGCTGTTCGCCCGCGAGCGCGCCCGGGCCGAGGACAGCGAGGAGGAGCGCCGGGCCGCCGTCTACCGGGCCTACGGGGCCTGGCTGGGCCTGGCCGGCGAGGCTCACCGCCGACTGCACGGCGGTGAGCACGGCGACGTCCACGGCCCGGCCCGGGTGCACCCGCTGCCCGCCGACTCGGTGGAGGACCTGCTGGCCGACCCGCTGACCTGGTTCGAGAGCGAGCGGGCCGCCATCGCCGGCCTGGTCGACCAGGCGGTGCAGGAGGGGGAGCCGGAGCTCGCCTGCGACCTGATGACGGTCGGCGTGACGCTCTTCCACGACGGGGAGGGCCAGGAGGACTGGCACCTCTGCGGTTAGGGCCCGTCTCCGAGGTGTCGTCGGGTCGGACCCCGGCGTCGCGGACCCGGCGTCGCGGACCCGGCAAGGAGCCAGGAGGCAGGCCCGGGGAAGGGGCCCGCCACGGAACCTCGCCCGGTCCGCGAGCCGTACCCGCCCCCGGGGCCTACCGTTCGCCCGCGGTGGGCGGCTCGGTCAGGGTGTCGATGTACTCGACCAGCAGCTCCGCCCAGGGCACGGAGTCCTGCGCGCCGGACTCCGCCGCGGCCCCGTCGGCCGGGTGGCCGCCCAGCGGAGCCGACGGCGGTGCGGGCCGGACCGCCAGTCTCTCGTCATCATTCATCTGTACTCCTGGGTGCACGGTGGTCGGAACGGAAGCACCGGTGGGAAGCTCGCAGCCAGGTTTACGCCATGACTCTATGAATCCTCTATTCCGGAAGTGGAGCGCTGCTCGGGCCGGGCTCGCCCGGGCCTGGTCCTGGGCGGCTGCCCGACGCCCGGTCGAGGCCTGGACCGCACGTCCGGGCCGTCCAGCGGCAGCAGGCCCAACTGGGCGGCCCGCACTCCGGCCTGAAAGCGGGAGCTGGCACCCAGCAGGGTCATGATCTCCGCGACGTACCGACGGTAGGTGCGCACCGAGACGGTCAGCTCGCGGGCGGCGACCTCGTCGGTGACACCGGCCCGCAGCGCGCCCAGGATCTGCCGGGCGAAGGCGGCCCGGGCCCGGTCGCCGAACACCACCCGTTCGTGGGCGGGCACGGCCGTGCGCCACACACTGTCGAACAGGGTGTGCAGGGTGGTGAGCACTTCGGGCACCCGGATCACCGAGGCGCGCCGCCCGGTCCCGGAGCCGGCCACCACCAGCGCGGCCGTCCCGTCGACCATGATCGCCTGGAGTGGGGGCACCCGGGCCACCCGGACCGCCACCGGCTTGGCGCGGTCCAGCTGCTCCGTCACGAACTGCTCGTCGACCAGTTCGGGGGAGGTGAGCAGCCGGACCGGGATCGCCGTGTCGGCGCCGTACAGCAGTTCGCGTTCGGCCCGCTCCGGCCGCGCCTCGCCGTCCAGGCCGCGGGCGTGCACGATGGAGATGCTGTTCGCCGCTCCGTTGATCAGCTGTTCGGCGATGCCGAGGATCTCCTCGTACCCGCCGTCCACCACGGTGACCAGTCGGTCCGCGGAGTAGCGGTCACGGTGCATGGCGACGGTCGAGTCGATCAGCTCGCTCACCCCCAGCAGGGCTCTTTCGAAGTCATCCGCTGCGGTGTTGGACACGTCCTCGTTCCCTTCGGCGACGGGGGGTTCGACGGTCCGCCGGGCTGCGGCGCACCACCGACGGGGGGCTCAGCGATCCATCGAGAGCAGGCCGAGCTGGACGGCCCGCACACCTGCCTGGAAACGGGAGGTGGCGCCGAGCTCACGCATGATCTCCGCCACGTGACGCCGGTAGGTGCGCAGCGAGACGCCCAGTTCCTGGGCCGCGGCCTCGTCGGTGTGGCCGCTCTGCAGCCGCTCCAGGATGGACTGGGCCAGTTCGGCCCCGAGTCGAGGGCTCAGCCCGAGGTGGGTCACCAGCGGCCTGGCTCGCGACCACGCCCCGGCGAAGAGCAGGTCCAGGGCGCGGACGACGGCGAGCTCGCTGACCATGGCGGCGTTCCCGCCCTGCCCGTGGGCGGCGGACCGGACCAGCGCGCCGCGGCCGTCGACCACCAGGGCCTCGCGCAACTCCCCCTCGGAGACGCGCACTTCGGGATCGAGCCCGCACAGCCGCTGGGTCAGGTCGAGCGCGGTGTCGACGGCGTCCGCGGCACACAGCACCCGCACCACGACCGAGCGGTCCTGGGCCCGGCCCGCGGCCGGCGGAAAGCCGGGGAGCAGCTGCTCCATCGCGCGCGACACGGCCTCGGTGAAGTCATTGGCCGTGATCAGGGCGATGCTCACCGAGTGCCGGGCGCCGCCGATCAGCTCGTCCAGGGACTCGCCGATCGCGTTGGCCTCGGTCCGGGTCAGATGGGTGGAGCCGCCGGTGCTGCGCCGGTGCAGGGAGACAGTGGACTCGATCAGGGAGCGGGCCTGTAGCAGGGCCTGTTCCATGTGGGCCGCGTGCGTCCCTGAACGTAACGTTTCGTCATTGCCGACCGGTGCACCGGCCGTCCCATCCGCCACAACTGCCCCCGTTGATCTCTTCCCCGTTCTCCTTCGAAAGGCGCGAAGCCCGCCCGGAGTTCCCGGTCGGGCCGAATGTGGGTCGGCCGTGCGGTTCAGTCCTGGTGGAAGGCTTGGCTCTGTGGTGGTTCGAAGAAGTAAAGACCGCCGAGGACATTAGTTTGAGCCCACTCTCCAGTCAAACTTGATTGCCCCTCCAAGGCGTTGTCCGCCTGATCACGCCATGTGCGTGGCGGATTCCTTCGCCTTCGGGATCACGTTCCGGTGCTGGGATTGCCAGGAGTTGATTGAGGGTTGGACTGATTCATCTGAGTGAGGGGGTGGGGGCGGGGCTCCGCTGGGTGAGCGTTCGGTTCCCCAAGGCTTCCTCCCGATCCTGTGCCCGTTCCGTACAGATCCGGCGGGGTTGTGCGCGCACCCCTCCACTCCGCCGTTCTCCCTGGTGGGAGGCGGCAGAACTGCCGCTATGCTGACCGGCGATCTTCGGACGGTATGACGGGGAATCGGGGGAACAGCATGGGTAGCGACGGCGCCGGGACGGGGTTCGGTGCGCATCCGGACAAGCTCGGGGACGCGGGTGACCGGCTGATCGCGGCGGGGCAGGACGTCCGCTCGGTCAAGGACACCCTGGGCAAGTTGAACATGTCGGACCCGGCGGTGCTCGGGGAGTACGCGGGTGACGCGGCCAAGGCCTTCTGGTCGGCCTGGCAGGACGAGCTCGGGGTGAACCTCGACGCGCTGACCGACCTCGGGGGCAAGGTGCACACCACCGCGGCCAACTACACCACGACGGACAGCGGCGTCGCGCAGCAGTACCAGAAGCCGGGGGCCTGACCGTGCCCGACCACGAGCTCAATCCGCTCGGCCTCGACCCGGGCACCCAGCGGCAGCAGGCCGAGAAGCTGAAGAAGACCATCGACGAGTCGCACGGCATGTGGGGCGCGGGCGATCTCAAGTACGCCGTCCACGACGCCCTGCAGCTGTCCGGCCCCAAGGGCGACTCCGGCAAGGTCGGCGACCTCGCCGCCGCCTACTACAAGGCGGTCGGCCAGCTGGACCAGATTCAGTTCAGGGTGGCGCAGGTCGGCTCCCAGCACCTGCCGGACGCCTGGACCGGGCAGGTCGGCGAGAAGGCCGCCGAGGTGGTCAAGGCCTCCGCCGACGACCTGACGCGCTGCCGCGACGCGATGGAGAAGGGCCGCCAGCAGCTCAGCACGCTGGCCACCGCGCTGAGCGAGGCGCAGACCCTGCACGGGCAGGGCGCCGCTCCGCTGGGCGAGGCGCTGAAGCTGCTGCACGACATCACCGTCGCCGGCGCGCCGGACCCGATCAACTGGGACGACGACACGATGCACAGCGCCCACGCCAAGGCGAAGGACGGCATCAAGTCGATCTACGACGCCGCGGTGAAGGCCGAGAACGCGGGCCGCGCCGCCGCCCGTGAGCTGAACGCGCTGGCGGACAAGGCGCTGGCCGGCAAGTTCAAGAACAAGGGGCTCGGGGCGGAGGACAAGCTGGTCCTGGTCGACGCGTCCGTCGGCGGCAACGCGGGGGACGGCACCATCCTGACCGAGGCCAACGCGGTCCGGGCCGCCCAGCTGATGGACCAGATGAGCGACGCCGACCGGGCCCGGTTCGACCAGCTGCTGGCCGGCAGCAAGTCTCCGGAGGAGCGCGCCTACCTGATGAAGGCGCTGGCCGCCGGGCACAGTTACGACGAGATCAAGGCCTTCGACGACCAGATCCACGATCACGCGGACGATCCCGGTTGGCTGGCGACGCGGATCTCCCCGGTGCAGCTGGACTCGGCCGCGCCCGGCCAGAACGGGACCGGCTACGGGGGCGTGGCCTGGGACCAGGGCCAGCACAACACCTGCGTGGCCGCCTCGACCGTGACCGCCCGGGCGATGGTCGACCCGCTGTTCGCCTTCCAGCTCACCACCGGCGGGCACCCCGGCGACCCGAAGTACGACAACGGGCAGGCCGCCAAGGACCGTTGGGACAACGAGACGAACCGCGTCTACGACTCCCGCTCCTGGATGCACCTGGGGGCGGACGGGATGTGGGACTGGGAGTCCAAGGACATCGCCAACTCCGAGATCGGCGACCACACCGGGGCCGGCTACAAGAACGTGGACCTGGGGGACACGGACCAGCGCAAGGACGTGCTGGCCCAGGTCGAGTCGTCGGTGGACCAGGGCAAGCCGGTCCCGATCTCGGTCAAGAACGACAAGCTCCTCCCGGACGGCCACCAGATGATGATCATCGGGCACCGGGGCGACCAACTGGAGATCTACAACCCCTGGGGCTACACCGTCTGGGTCAGCGAGGACGACTTCATCCACAACCACCTGGGGGGCGCCACCCAGGGGGACGAGCTCCCCATCGCCGACAGCGTCCGGATGCCCAAGTGAGGCCTGAGAGTTGAGCACCCACCACCAACCCCTGAGCGACGACCGGCTGGCCGAGATGGACATCGAGGTCCTGCTGCGCTTCGGCCTGTCGGCCCCCGGTACGGTCCGCTCCGTGCTGTTCGGCGACGGCGCGGTCGCCGCCGCGATCACCGCCGACCGGCTCGGCGTGCTGCCGCGCGCCGTGGTCTTCCTCGGCGAGGTGGTCCGCTCCGGCGGCACCGGCTTCGCGGCCGAACTGCCCGAACCGCTGCCCGGCCCGGCGGCCGCGGTGACCCGGGGCTGGCTGGCGGCGGCCGCCACGGTCGTGCGGGACCCGGCGGGGGACCAGCTGGTCGCCCGCTGGCTCGACGCGGTCGCCGCCGTACTGGCACTGCGCGTAACCAACCGGGAGTCGAACTCGTGAAGAAGAAGTGGCAGCGGATCCTCCTCGTCGCGGTCGTCCTGCTGGCCGTCGCGGGTGCGGCGGGCGCGGTGGCGATCCACAAGATGGCCGCCGGCAAGCTCGACCACGGCACGGTGTTCACCGCGACCTCAGGTGAACTCCTCGTCAAGCCGGGCCAGGTGTTCTCGGTCGAGGTGAGCGCCCACCGGAACTGGGGCGACATCTGGAGTGTGGCCGACCCGGCCCCCGACTCCGCGGTGGTGCAGACCGTCGGCGACGAGTACGTGCGGAACGTCGGTCTGGCGAACCTGGGCGGTGCGATCGGCTCGGACTCCGGCGGCCACTACTACTTCGTCTTCCGTGCCGCCCAGAACCCCGGCCGGACCACCGTCACCCTCCACGTGGACTACCGCGACAAGCTCGGTGGGACCTTCTCCGGCGGGCCGGAGCAGACCAAGCGTCAGTTCACCGTCAACGTCGGCTGAGCCGTCACCGGTTGGGGGTGGGCCCAGGCCCACCCCCAACCGGGGGCTCAGCCGTATTCTGCGGCCTGTTCGCCCTTCCTAGTGTTGATCACGAGCCGCCCGGAGCCCGGGCGGCCGTGGGAGACGCGGGGAGGACCAGGTGCGGGGCAAGGTGCGGGGAACGGTGCACGGGGCGCGGGAGCCCCGGCCGGCGACGGATGGCAGCGCCCCGGCGCTGCGGCTGGCCGGCCTGCGCAAGCGGTTCGGCGCGCACACCGCCGTGGACGGAGTCGACCTGGTCGTGCCGAGCGGTTCGTTCTACGGGCTGGTCGGCCCCAACGGCGCCGGCAAGACCACCGCCCTGTCGATGGCCGTCGGCCTGCTGCGGCCGGACGCCGGGAGCTCGGAGATCTTCGGGGTCGACGTGTGGAGCGACCCGGTGCGCGCCAAGGCCCTGGTCGGGGTGCTGCCGGACGGCATGATGCTGCCCGAGCGGCTGACCGGCCGTGAAGTCCTGCACTACCTGGGCCGGTTGCGCGCTCTGCCGGCCGCCACCGTGGACGCCCGGGCCGAGGAGCTGCTGGCCGTCCTGGAACTGGACGAGGCCGAGCACACCCCGGTGATCGACTACTCCACCGGGATGCGCAAGAAGATCGGCCTGGCCACCGCCCTGCTGCACGCCCCCCGACTGCTGGTGCTGGACGAGCCCTTCGAGGCCGTCGACCCGGTGTCCGCCGCGACCATCCGGGTCATCCTCCAGCGCTTCACCGCCTCCGGCGGCTCGGTGGTGCTCTCCAGCCACGTGATGGCCCTGGTCGAGCAGCTCTGCGACCACGTCGGCGTGATCGCCGGCGGCCGGGTGCCGGCGGCCGGCCCGGTCGACCGGGTCCGCGCCGGGCGGAGCCTGGAAGACGTCTTCGTCGAGCTGGTCGGCGCCCGTACCGGCGGGAAGGAGGGACTGTCGTGGTTGGCGTCCTGACCGGAATGAAGCTGGCCGTCCTGCGACGGTCGATGTCCGGCCCCCGGGCCGCGAGCCTGATCACCGGGGGCGTGTGCGGAGCCCTGGCGGCGGTCGGCACGGCGCTGCTCGGCCTGGTGGACTTCCCCGCCCCCGAGGCCGGGGTCGGCACGATCGCCCTGGTGCTGCTGGTCTGGACCGTGGGCTGGGCGGTCGGCCCGACCCTCACCGGCGGCGACCCGACCCTGCGGCTCTCCTACTTCACCCTGGTGCCGCAGCGCCCGAGTGGGCTCGCCCTCGGCCTGCTGGGCGCCTCGTTCGTCGGCATCACCCCGGTGGTCAGCCTGATCGCCTTCACGGTGCTGATCGTCTTCGGCGCCGGGCTGGGGCTGCTGCCCGCCCTGGTCGCCGTCCCCGCCGCGCTGCTCCAACTGCTGTTCGTCGTGGTGCTCGCCAAGCTGAGCCTGCAGAGCCTCGGCAGCGTCGCCCGCTCGCGGCTCGGCTGGGAGCTGTCCGCGCTGCTGGTCGGCCTGGTCTGCGGCTTCCTCAACACCGGCTGGTTCGGCATCGGCTTCTTCGTCGAGCTGCTCGGCGGCCACTGGGCCGCCACCGTCGGCACGGTCGTGCGCGCGCTGCCCTCCGGCTGGGCGGCGGTCGCCGTGGACGCCGCCCGGCGCTCCGACTGGGCCCTGGCCGGCGCCTGCCTCGGCGGACTGCTCGCCCTCTGCGCACTGCTCTTCGCCGCCTGGACCGCCCTGCTCTCCCGGCAGCTGGCGCGCGGCACGGTCGGCGGCGGCCGGGCCACTGCCCGCCGGGGCGCCCGGCTGCGGGCCCTCCCGGACAGCCCCGGGGGCGCCGTCCTGGGCAAGGAACTGCGCCTGTGGGCGCGCGACCCGCGCCGCGCCCGCTTCCTGCGGATCGCGCTGTGGACCGCCCTGTTCACCGGCCTGCTCCCGCTGCTCGGCGGATTCCCCACCGTGCTGCCGTGGACGGGTGTCGTCCTCGCGCTGTACGCCGGCGCGCTCGGCTGCAGCCTGTACGGCCTGGACGCCGGCGCGCTCTGGCTGACCCTGGTCGTCCCCGGCGCCGAGCGGACCGACGTCCGGGCCCGGCAGCTGGCCTGGCTGCTGGTGGTCGGCCCGGCCGCCCTGCTGCTCACCGTGGCCGCGACCCTCGCCGTCCCGAACGGCTGGGCCTGGCCCTGGCTGCTCGCCACCCTGCCCGCCGTCCTCGGCGCCGGGGCGGGCCTGACGCCGCTGATGTCCCTGCTCGGCCCGGCGCCGTTCCCCGACCGGCCCGGCGGCAACCCGCTGGACGGCTTCAGCGACGAGAGCGGCGACCAGGCGCGGATGCAGAGCCTGGCCGTGCTGCTGCTCCAGCTGTTCGCCGCGCTGCCGACGGCCGGCGTCGTGCTGGCCGGCACCCTGCTGCACAGCGCACCGCTGCGCTGGGCGGGGGCGGCGGTCGGCCTGGGCACCGGGCTGCTCTACGCCTGGTGGATGGGCCGGGAGGCCCGGCGCCGACTGGAGACCCGCGGGCCGGAGCTGCTCGACGTGATGCGCAAGGGCGTGCGGCGGGTGACGGAGACGGCCCGGTCGCAGGAGGAGCAGGACCTGCTGGACGGCCTCTCCCGCCGCCGCGCGACGATCGCCGGACTGCTGGTGACGGCCGGTGTGCTGAGCGCCGCCCCGCAGGGCGGGGTGGCGATGGGGATGACACTGCTCGCGCCGACGAACCGGAGCTGGTTCCTGGCCCTGTACCTGCCCCCGGACTGGCAGCTGCCGGTGGAGGCGGGCTTCATCCTGCTGGGCACGGCCTGCTTCCACGGGGTGTACCGGCTGATCCGCGCCAAGCACGCGGCCGCCCAGGCCGCGACCTGTTCCGCCGCCGTCCAGGACACGGCCCGACTGCCATCATGATCACCCGAACCCGAGCTGCCGGAGGACCCGTGACCACCCCGCAGACCCGAGCCGCCCAGGCGCTGCGCACGGCCGTGCGGGCGCTCGGACGCCTCGCCGTCCTGACCCTGCTGATACCCGTCGGGGCCGTGCTCTGCGTGCTGTACCTGGCGTCCTTCCTGCTCTGGGGCTGCCTCGGGATGTTCCCGCTCTTCCCGTCCGCCACCAAGGTGGTGCGCGCCGCCGCCGGCGCCGCCCGCTGGGCGTCCGGCCACTGGTCGCAGGTGCCCGTACCGGTGCCGTACCAGCCGCGGCCCGCGCTGGAACGCACCCTGCACGGCTGGTTCTGGACCGGCCACGACTACCACAAGAGCCGCTGGTTCGCGGGCATGGCACGCACCCTCCGCTGGCTCTGGAACGACCCGGCGACCTGGCGCGACGCCCTCTGGGCGATCTCCGACCCGCTGGTCGGCGGGGCCGTCGCCGCCACGCCCGTCCTGCTGGTCGCCGCCGGCCTGTACGGGCTCGGCCAGTCCCTCGTGCCGTACGACCTGCCGCTCGGCGGCCTGCTCGCCGTCCTCCTCGGCCCGGTCCTGATCGCCGGCGGCCTCGCCCTCGCCCGGCCCGCGCTGCGCCTGCACGGGCTCTGGACCCGCTCCGTGCTCGGCCCCACCGAACGCACCCGGCTGGCCCAGCGGGTCGAGCAGCTCACCGAGATCCGGCTCGACGCCACCGAGGCCCAGGCCGCCGAACTGCGCCGAATAGAGCGGGACCTGCACGACGGCGCCCAGGCCCGACTGGTCGCGGTGAGCCTGCGGCTGGGTGCGGTGGCGGCGCTGATCGACCGCGACCCGGAGAGTGCCAAGCGGGTGGTGACGGACGCCCAGGAGAACGTCACCCAGGCCCTGCAGGAACTGCGCGACCTGGTCCGCGGCATCCACCCGCCGGTGCTCGCCGAACGCGGACTGGCCGAGGGCGTAAGGGCGTTGGCGCTGGACGTGCCGCTGAAGGTCGAGGTCCGGACCGAACTGCCGGGCCGGGCCGAGGCCCCGGTGGAGTCGGCGGTCTACTTCGCCGTCAGCGAGGCGCTCACCAACGCCGTCAAGCACGGCGGCGCCCGCCACGCCACGGTGGAACTGACGCACGCCGCAGGGCTGTTGCGCGCCGAGGTGACCGACGACGGCCAGGGCGGGGCCGACCCCGACAAGGGCAGTGGCCTGCGGGGCATCCAGCGCAGGCTGGCGGTCTTCGACGGTACGCTCACGGTGACCAGCCCCCCGGGGGGCCCGACCAGGCTGATCATGGAGCTACCGTGCGCGTTGTCCTCGCCGAGGACCTCGTCCTCCTGAGGGACGGACTGGAACTGCTGCTGCGCGCCCACGGGCACGACATCGTCGCAGCGGTGGAGAGCGGCCCCGAACTGGCCGCCGCCCTCGCCGAACACCGCCCGGACATCGCGGTGGTCGACGTCCGACTGCCCCCGACCCACACCGACGAGGGCCTCCAGGTCGCATTGGCGGCCCGCCGCGAACAGCCCGGCCTGCCGGTCCTGGTCCTCTCCCAGCACGTCGAACAGCTCTACGCCCGCGAACTGGTCGCCGACGGCGCCGGCGGCGTCGGCTACCTCCTCAAGGACCGCGTCTCCAAGGCCGACCAGTTCGTCGACGCCGTCCACACCGTTGCCGCCGGCGGCACGGTCATGGACCCCCAGGTCATCACCCGCCTCCTCGCCCGCAACGCCTACGACGAGCCGCTCGCCATGCTCACCGCGCGGGAGCGGGACGTCCTGGCGATGATGGCCGAGGGCCGCTCCAACGCGGCGATCGCCCAGCGCCTGCACTTCAGCGAGGGCGCGGTCAGCAAGCACACCTCCAACATCTTCGCGAAGCTGGGGCTCGGGGCGTCGGACGACGACAACCGACGGGTGCTGGCGGTGCTGGCGTACCTGAACGGGACGCGTGCGGCCTGAGGGCGGGCGTCCGTCGGTACGATCCATGCATGGGTGGTGCTGAGGAAGAGGCCTGGGACACCGACGCGGCCGAGCGGGCGGTGGCCGTGCTGAAGGCGGTGGCCGATCCGTCGCGGTACCGGCTGCTGTGGGCGTTGAGCCGTCGCGAGCTGCCGGTCAGCGAGCTGGCCGAACTGCTGGGCGCCCATGTCGCGGCCACCTCGCAGCACCTGGCGAAGCTGCGGGCGGCGGGCCTGGTGGTGGCCCGCCGGGAGGGCACCCGGATCTTCTACCGCGCCACCGAGGTGCGCGGCCTGCTCACCGAGGCCGCCGTGATCGCCAACGACCTGCCGGCCCGCGGCGGCGACGGCGGCGACGGCGGTGCGACCCCGGCCGCCGCGCCGGCCGAGCAGCCCTTCGCCCGCGCCGTCCGGGCGGTCCGCCGCCGCCCGGCGACCTAGTGCTGCTCCGCGGAAGTTCGTGGAGGGGTGATCACAGCCGCGGGTGCATGGCAGGCTGCTTGGCATGGTGATCAGTGATTCGTCGCAGGCC
>NZ_JBHVVI010000068.1:0-50150 GCF_042883685.1 Kitasatospora sp. NPDC058190 | reverse complement strand
CCGGCGGTACAACCCCGGTTCTAAACCGGGGGGGGGGGCCCCCCCTACACGGGGGGCCCCACCCCCACCGTCGCGTTCAGACGCCGTCAGGCCTTCGGGAGCGTTATCCCCAGCTCGAGCATGGCCGGGGAGGCGGGCCCGCCCTCGGAGCGCTCGGTCTTGTAGCCCTTGACGCCGGGGGCGATGGTGCGCGGGTCCACGGCCTCGGAGGGGGCGCCGGTGGTGTAGAGGCCTTCCGGGTCCTGGTCGCGGTCGTGGGGCAGCAGCCAGAAGACGCGGCGGCGGAAGGTTCCGGAGGCCCGGGAGGACTTGGCGTCGGGGCCGAGGATCGCGTAGCCGACCATGCGTCCGTCGCGGTGGTAGGCCGGGCGACCTCTCCGGGTGGTGAGGCGGTCGAGCGACTGGCGGACGTAGTCGAGGTCGGAGGTGTCCTCCAGCCAGACGAGGTCGGTTTCGTGGGCGAGCTCGGCCGGGTCGATCAGCGCGCTCACGCGTTCTGCTCCTCTGTGTCGTCGGTGATCAGGCCGATGCCCGGGTAGTACTTGCGGCTGTTGGACAGGACCATCTCCTTGGGAGAGGTCATACCCAGTGTCTCGCGAACTCGTGCGGCGAACGCACGGCCGGATACGGGATTGGCCCCCTCGAAGCCGCACCAACGGGTGTACGCGCCGAAAAGCTGGGCCTGTTCGGCGCGCATGCCCTCCCCGGTGATGCAGGCCTCCTTGAGGAAGCGGCCGACGTGGTCCTCGGTCTCGGCGTAGGCCGTGGTGGCGGTCTGGACGGCCTGGGGGCCGGCGAGGTCCTTCTCGCCGGCGAAGTAGCGGCGGGCGCCGTCGATGAGCCAGGCGAGGATACCGGGGCCCTCCTCGGCGACGAGGACGTGGGCCAGGTTGTCGATCTTGCGTTCCTCGGGGACGACCCGTTCGAACGGGATCAGGCGCATGCGGCGCCAGAAGGCGAAGCCGCCGGTGCCGACCTCGGGGCGGTGGTTGCCGAGCAGCCAGAGCTTGTGGGTGGGCTCGAAGGAGAAGAAGTCCTGGCGCATCCGGCGGGCCTTGATCTTGTCGCCGCCGGTCAGCAGCTTGACCCGGGCCTCGTCGAAGCGGTCGCCGGGCTTGAGCTCGGAGCAGACGATGATGCGCCGGCCGTGGAGTTCGGCGAGGTCGGTGGGGTGGCCGTCGAAGGTCTTGGCCATCAGGAAGCCGGGCGGGGCCGCGTCCGCGTAGTCGCCGAGCAGCTGGATCATGACGTCCAGCAGGACGGACTTGCCGTTCTTGCCCTGGCCGTAGAGGAAGGGCATGACCTGGGCGCCGACGTCGCCGCTGATCGAGTAGCCGAGCAGCAGGTGCAGGAAGTCGCGGGTCTGGCGGCCTTCCTTGTCGTCGCCGAAGGTGTCGGTGAGGAAGCGGTCCCAGCGCGGGGTGGGCATCCGGGCGGGGGCGAGCGTGGTGGAGCGCGAGTGGTGGTGGACCTTGGGGTCGGGCGGGACGATGGCGCCGGTGCGCAGGTCGACGACGCCACCGGGGGTGCACAGGGCGTAGGCGTCGGCGTCCAGGAGGGCCGCGTTGAGGACCATGCCGGGGGCGGACTTGGCCTGGGCGAGCATGGCGTTCATGCCGGAGGTCGACAGCGCGCGGCGGCGGTGCCGGCGCAGGTCGGCGTTGGTGTAGACGCCGCGGGGGTCGTGGGTGGCGACGCTCTCGGCCATCTCGCCGGCGGCCCACAGGACGGTGTCGTCCTCGTCGAGCTGCCAGCGGTGGGTGGCCCAGCGGTACCAGCCGATGCCGGGGACGTGGCGGTAGTCGCGTCCGTAGAGGTGGACGAAGAGCTTGGCGTTGCCGCGGTCGGACAGAGAGTCCGGCAGGAGGCCGTTGGGGCTCGCCTGCGGGCCCGCCTGCGGCTCTGCCGGGGCCTGGTCGGGGTGGGGGACAGGGGCCGTCTGGAGGGGCTGGGCGGGCGCCTGCGGGGCCGCGACGGGTGTGGGGGCGTCGAGGAGGCTCTCCTGGACGGCGGCGCCGTGCCAGGGGGCCTGCGTGGGCCCGGGGAGGGGCGGGTACTCCAGGATCTGCTGGGCAGCGGCCACGGGGTCGAAGACCGTCCTCTTGCGGGTGCTGTCGCTCATCCTCGCGCCTTCCCGACGTACAGGGGCTGCCGGGCTCCGGCGGCGAGGCCGGAGCGGATCACGGCGGAGCTCTGCCGGTCCTGGGAGGGGCGGGCGGTACGGGCGGCGTCGGCGAGCAGCTGCTCGGCGGCGGCATGGGTGAGGTGTCCGGCGGAGACGAGGCCGCCCACGGTGTAGGCGGCGCGGTTGAGTTTGCCGGTGAACCCGGCTCCCTCGGGGATGGTGGCGCAGTCGGTGACGTCCTGGAGGACGGTGTCGAGGACCCGTTCGGCGCCGCGCTTGCCGCCGCCCGCCGCGACGACGGCCTGGCGGGCGCGGTCGGGAACGGCCGGCTGGGGAGTGCTGGGCTGCTGGCCGGGACGCTCCTTGAGGTGCCCGGTGCGGATGAGCTCCTCGGCGAGCCACTGGGGGAGTGGGGCGGGGATCGTGGCGCCGGGCAGGGGAGTGTAGGTGCCGCTGGTGGTGACGGTGCTGGGGGCCACGATGTAGCCGCCGTGGGCGCGGACGTCGACCTGCCAGGCGAGGGCCCGTCCGGTGGAGGAGCCGGTGGAGCAGGTGAAGCGGTGGTGGGCCTGGTCGCGGTACCAGATGTGCAGACCGCCGGAGGGGGTCCGCACGCGCAGGGTCCCGGTGTCCTGGGAGGGGTCGGGGGCTTGGCGCAGGGCGGCGAGCAGGGCGAGTGTGTGGTAGCCGTTCTCCAGGCCGTCGAGGTTGACGCGGTCGTGGATCGGGATGCCGGGCAGGATCCGGTCCCTGGCGGGGACGGTGGCGGGGTGGCTGTCGACGTCGATGACGACCAGACCCGCGGGACCGCAGGCGACGCCGGTGCCGAAGCCGGGGTTGACCCGCCACCAGGCGCCGATGACGTCCTGGTCCGTGGTCGCGGCGTGGAAGCCGTGGCACCAGCGACCGACGCGGGGGCAGGTGCACTCGGTGGGGGAGTGCTGCGAGTCCTGGCAGGGCTGGCAGTTCGCCGGCGGTGTCTTGCGCCCGGGAGCCAGCGGATGGACCGGCCATCCCTGGGCGGCACACCAGCGCGCGACGGCCAGCGCGTCGGGCTGACGCTCCGTTCGGTCGCTCCCCACGGCCTTCGGCGCCGTCACGCTGGTCCCTTCCCCTTGGTTCAGTAGCTACTGCAGCTTCCTCGGTAGCTCGGTAGCTGCCCGGATTTGAGTCGCTCGTTCAGTCGCTGACGGCAAAAAGCCAGGTCAGAGCACTGGCGGGTGTCGGATCAGCGACTGAAGCGACCGAAGTCCAGAAGATAGCTCACACAGACTAGCCGAGCGAGGACATACCGTCCCGGACTGCTGGGGCTTGCGGGGAAACTGAGCGACCGAACCCTGGGGCAGCGACCGAGTCGCTTCGGTCGCTGTTTTCGGTCTGGCAGCGTTTTCGCAGGTCGCAGCCATTTTTAACAGCAAACAGCGACTGAAGCGACTGAAGCCCGGGTCTATAACGCGCACACGCACACGGGAATGTCTTCATATACCCAACCTTGAGTCGCTTGAGTCGCTGCTGGGGTGGATGCATGGGCTCTGACCTGGGGTTTTGTCCAGCGACTGAAGCCCAGCGACTGAAAGCGACTGAGTCTCTAGGGCCCCGGGGACCGGCGTGTCGCGTGCGACAGGCCCGCTTGGAAGCCGCCGGCTCGGTCGCTTGGGTCGCTTCAGTAGCTCCGGTCGCTGCCCGGGAAGGGGAGGTGCCCTTCCCGGGACGGTCGGCCCCCTGCGCGTACTCATGCCGGGGAAGTTCCAGTCCTGGGTCGCTTCAGTCGCTGAGTCGCTGGCCGTGGAGGCCGCCTTGTCAGGCAGCCCTGCCCAGGGATGTGTGCCCAGGGGCGGCTCACGGAGCTACTGAAGCGACCCAAGCGACTCTGGTTCCGACATGCCTCCGCATCCGGCAGTGCCCAGCGACCGGCAGTGCCCCCGGGAGCACGTGGGGTCGACTCGGGTTCGACTCGCCGTAGTTCATACAGTCCGGACCGCCGCCCCATGCCGCGTCGTCTGGTCTCGGTTTTAGACTTGTTCACCCCGGTCCGACCGAGTTCAGCCGCCGCCCAGGGGTTCACTGCGTCGCAGGTCAGAAGAGTTATGAAGCCTGGCGGATGGTGTTCGGGAGAATTGGAGAGCGTGTCGGGGGACACCCCCTCACGAGTTTGAATCTGGTGTTCTCCGCCTTCTCGGAGGCCCGGACCGCCTCCGAGAGTTCCCAGGCGTCGTCGCACCCACCCCCGCTGGTACGCCATCCTGGTGCTCCCGGCCGGCTTCGGCAGGGTATGGCCGTCCTCCTACGTGGTGAGGTGTCCCCATCGGTAAGAAGAGCGGATCGGCACTGGCCGCATGGCTTCGCGGTCTCGATGCGGCCGGTTTGGAGCGGGTCCTGGCGGCGCGTCCGGACGCCGCGGTGGCTCCGGAGCCGCAGTCGGTCGGTGAACTGGCGGACCGTCTTCAGCGTCCGGCGTCGGTGGCGCTGGTCCTGCCCCGGCTCGCGTTGCCGTGTCTGCAGGTGGGGGAGGCCCTCGCCGCGCTGACGGCCGCGTCGCGGGACGAGCTGGCAGGCCTCCTGGACGCGACGCACGGTGAGCGTGCTCGCGGATTGGCCGCCGTCCTGGAGGAGCTGGCCGATCGGGCTCTGGTGTGGCCGGACGGCGACGGACTGCTGCGCATGGCGGCGCCGTTGCGCAGCGCGTGGTCCTCGCCGCTGGGGCTCGACGTACCGCTCGTGCACCTGCTCGCGGGCTCGAACTCCGACGAGCTGGGCCGCATGCTGGCCAAGCTCGACGTCAAACCCGCCACCAACCGGAAAGAACAGCGGCTGGCGGCGCTGGTCGACCATCACCGCGATCCGGCCCGGGTCGCCGCGCTGGTGGCCAAGGCTCCCGCAGTGGCCCGCAAACTCCTCGACCGGCGGGCACATGAGGCTCCGGAGCGACCGGGCTTCATCATGTTCGGGGTTCCGGCCGACTCCACGCCCGGCGAACAGTGGGCGGTGGAACGGGGGCTACTGGTCCGGGACCGACACCGCTACGGGCCGGCCCGCATGCCCGCGGAGGTGGCACTGGCACTGCGCGGCTCCGACTGGCACGCCCCGTTCATACCCGCCCCACCCGTCGTGCGGTCGGTGCCCGTCACCGTCTCGGAGATCGAACGGGAGGCCGCGGCCGTCTCGATGGCCTTCGCCGCCCACGCCGCGTCCGTCCTCGGAGTGTGCGCCGCCGCTCCGCCGGCCCGGCTCAAGGCCGGTGGGATCGGCGCCCGCGAGCTCGCCCGGATCGGCAAAGCGGCGCAGTGCGACGAGCTCCCGGTACGCCTGGTCCTGGAGGCGGCGAGTGCGGCCGGGCTGCTGGCCCGGGACGGTGACCGGGTCGCGGCGACCGCGTCCTACGACACGTGGGCCGAGCAGGAACCGGCCGACCGCCTCGCCGTGCTGCTTCGAGCCTGGTGGGCGCTCCCGCTGACCCCCGGCGGCAGCCGCGACGAGGACGGGAAGGCTCTGCCCGTGCTCGCCGGGGCACCGCCGTGCGCAGGCTGCGTCCAGGCCCGGCACGGACTGCTCACCGCCGCGTCCCGGCTCCCGGCGGGCGAAGGCGCGGCCGACCCGGCGGACCTGGGGGCACTGCTCGGGTGGCTCCGACCGCTGGCCGACGAGCTCCACCAGGACGCCACACCGTTCGCCACCCTGATCCGGGAGGCGCAACTGCTCGGCGCGCTCGCCCTCGGGGCCGTGTCCCCGGTCGGGGCCGCCCTGCTCGCCGACGACGCCGAAGCGCTGGCCGACGCCTGTCGGCGGCTGCTGCCCGCCGCCAGCGGGACCGCCCGCTTCGGCAGCGATCTGACGGCCGTGGTCGCCGGTACGCCGTCGGCGCACCTCCTCGCGCTGCTGGACTCCGTCGCCGACCGGGAGAGCGCCGGCACGGCCTCCGTATGGCGCTTCAACCCGGGAAGCATCCGCCGCGCCCTCGACGCGGGCCAAACCCCCGACGCCATCGAGGCCGACCTGGCCGCCGTCGCCGTCGAACCGCTCCCCCAGCCGCTCTCCTACCTGGTCCACGACACCGCGCGGAGCCACGGCCGGATGCGCGTCGTCTCCGCGGCCTGTGTCATCCACGGCCAGGAACCCGCCCTTCTGGCCGAACTCGCCGCCCACCGCAAGCTCGCCCCACTCGGTCTGCGGCAGCTCGCACCGACGGTGCTGATCAGCCGGACCCCGCCGGACAAGACCCTCGCGGCACTGCGCGCCGCGGGCTACGCCCCCGTCGCCGAGACACCCGACGGGACCGTCCGGATCGAACGGGCCCAGCGCCACCGCGCGGCGAACCCGCTCCCGTCCCCGCGCCTGCCCGGCGGCAGGCCCGGTACGCAGCGTGGGGATGCCCGCACCGCGAACCCGGGGAAGCCCGTCGACCTGCGCGCCCTCGCGGCCCGGCTCCGGGACGCCCCGCAGGACGTCGCGGAGCCCGACCCGTACGACGGCCGCCCTTACGGCAGCGACACCGAGGAGATCATCGCCGGGTGCGCGCGCAACCTGACGTTCACCGACGTGCGCCAGCTGGCCCATGCCGTCAACGACGGTCAGGCCGTCACGATCGAGTACGTCGCCACCTCGGGCAACACGACCGTCCGCACCCTCAGCCGGCTCGAACTGGACGCTCCCTACCTCCACGCCTGGTGCCACCTGCGCGACGACGAGCGGGTGTTCACCCTCTCCCGCATCCACGGGGTGATGCCCGCGTAGCCCGGGGTTCTGATCGCGCTCGGACAGCGGCAGCCCTGCCGACCGCCGCCGGAGCGGGGCGGTGGTGACGGCCAGTTCGTCCAGGCGCGGTCCGATCAGCCTCTCGGGGGGGCGGTGAAGAGCAGGACGGACAGCCAGCCGCTCTGAGGCCTCGGTGCGCTTCGACCCGGGCGCCACCGCCGGGGAGGCGTCTCGGTGATGGACCCTCCGATCCGCGTGACGGCCGTCACCCGCCGGGATAGCGGTCCCACCAGTTGGGGTCGCGGGCCGGTACGTACTCGCCGCCGCCGGGCGAGTCGACGTACTGCTGGAGCAGGTCACGGGCCAAGGTGTCGAGCACCCAGGCGAGTTCGAGCCGGCTCAGCAGCTCGACCGGCAGCGCGTCGACGCCGTGCGCGGCACCGAGCAGCGCCCCGGCGGTGGAGGCCACCGAATGGCCGTCCGGAGCGCCGGCCGCGAACCGCAGGGCCGCGTCCACGGTGTCGCGGCCGGGGAAGCGGGAGACCGTGAGGAGGGCACCGAGCAGCGCCGAGCAGGCGGTCGCGTCCGGGGCGATCCAGGCGAGCTGTCCGTGGTCCGGGACCGCGTCGGGTGCCTTCAACAGGTCGAGGACCGTGTCCGGGCTCGCCGAGTGCGGCATGGGCAGGGAACGGACCAGCGCGTCGATCGGGTGGTCGTCGCCGGGGCGGGAGGCCGTCCACGTCCGGAAGGGGGCGTTCTCGGCGAGGCAGTGGGACACGACCCCGGCCGCGCTGAAAGCCGCGTCCTGCGCGTCCGGGGCGCCGTGGGTGAGCGCGGCCGTCTCGCGGATCGCCGCGCCGCAGGTACTGGGACCGGAGAGGAGGTACAGCAGTCCGAGGGTCAGGCTCCGGGTGAGCGCGTGGGCCCCTCGGCTGCCAGTGACCGGCTTCGTCGGAGTGCCCCGCGTCAGCCCGGTCAGGGCCGCGACGGTGGCCGGCGCCGAGCCGCGCCGCTCGCGCAGAGCGGGCACCCGCGCGAGCCAGCCGCTCGGCCACCGGCCGCCGCTGCCGCGCGTCCAACGCTCAGAGATCCGTTCCGGCTCGATGCCCTGCAGAAAGGCCCAGCGGCAGTACGCGTGCCACACCACGGACGGTGCGTGGCAGATCCCCTTGTGGTTCAGCCGCACCGAGGCACGGATCGCCCCTTCGATCGTGAACGCCGCCAGCTGCGTGCTGACACCGATCCGCAGCGGCCCCTCGGCCGGCCACCGGCCCTGGACCACCCCCGCCGCGTCCCCCAACGCCGCCCCGAGCACCAGGCCCCGTACCCGTGCCTCGCTCACCGCCACCTTTTGCACGGGCCCCCACCCCTTCACGTACGCCGCCGGCTTCGTCATGACATCCCATCACAGCCGCGGATCCAGGTGGCGGGCCGCTACCCGAACAGGTCGTGCGCCTGGCGGGCCGCCTCCCCGCCCACAGGCCGTCCCGCCCCCGTGCCACGCCCACGGGCCTGGTACAGGGCGGACAGCGGGCCGGTGGCGGTGTCCGGGAGCCGCCAGCCGCCTGCTCCGGGGTGCCGCCGTCCTCAGTCCCATCCGACGGTCACGGTCCCGGGTCACCGGCGAACCGCGAGGGCCGCGGCCGGGCCGCCGATCCGGGGCCAGGTCTCGCCGGTGCCGTCCCACTGCCACAAGCTGCCCCGGTCGGGCGCGAGGCGGTAGAGATGGCGGGCACCGATGGCGAACTCGGTGGCGGGGCCTCTGACGTGGGCCCAGATATTGTCGGCGCCACTCCGGCAGCGGTGCGGCCCGGCGGCGAGGTTGCCGTGCGCCCGTCGGACGGCCACCCGTACGTCCCGGCGTCACCGTCTGACGATGACCGTCACCCGGCGGCGGGCCGACCTGCCATCGGCCGGTATCGCATCTCCGCCCGGCGCTGCCGACCGCCTGCCGCGGCCGGATACTGCCGCGGACCTCCGAGGCAGTTGAGTGCCCAGCTCGTGTCATCGCCTACCGGGCGCGGAAGGGGCACGACGGCAGAGCCGGTCGGAATCCGCCGGGGCCAGGTTCGCGGACATCGCGATCGCACCGTTCTCGGTCGAGGTCGACGGGATTCGCTTCGGCCTGGTCCGCGAGAGCCACGGGGGAGCATTCCAAGAGCGAGGAACGCGAGGTGTCGACGGTCACGCAATTCCCCAAGGCTGTGGTCACGTAATTCCCCAGGTCCTGGCTCGATGGTGGGGTTAGGTTGGCGGTTGTCCGGTGCACGGGTTGAGGCCGGTGCGGGACGCTGATATCTGCTTGTGGCCTTGATCGAGGGGGATGCTCATGGTCGAGCTGAGTGCTGAAGCGGTCCGGTGGGTGGACGACGAACCGTTCCCGGGCATCGTGGAGGTCCAGTTCACGGATGCGGACGGGCGTCGGTGGTCGCTGGTCGACAAAGCTCCGGTCTTTGACGCCGATGGTGTCCTGCGTCCGGATTCCGCCTATCCGCTGGAAATCGGCGTTGCCTGCGTGATCACCGGATCAGCCAGGCGCCAGGAGGATGACGAGCTCGTCACGGTCTCCACCGCGCCTCGTGGCGTCACGGCCTCGGACGGACGGGACGAGTTCACGGTGCGACGCGACCAACTCACGGGCTGAGGGCGAGCGTCAGCATGCTGCGGTGGAGCTATCGCTATGTCGGACCTGCCGACTTGAGGAGTCTCGTCCGGCCGGAAGGGCAGGGCAAGAACATGCGCTCGCCAGCGGACTTCGATGAGTGGGCAGCGGCTCGGACGGCAGAGGAGTTGTCCGAGCCCTTCACCTTCGTTGTCGATCGGACTGGGTCCCTGCGGCTCGCGCCGCGCCGCAGTGAGCACGTGGTGTGTGCCGGCGGAGAAGAGGTCATGAGCGCCGGTGAGATCAGTTTCCGCGAGGAGTCCGGGCAGTGGGTGGTCAACGAGGTGAGCAACCAGTCGACCGGTTACTGCCCGGACGTCAGCTCATGGCCGGCCGTCGCCGAGGCCCTGGACCAGGCCGGGATCGTTCGCCCCTCCGGCTTCACGCACGAGGTGGTGTTCCGACGCTGCCCCTCCTGCCGGCAGCTCAACATCGTGCGCGAGGAGGACTTCGTCTGCGTCTTCTGCGACGAGGCCCTGCCCTGGGAGTGGAACGTTGATCGGCCCGGACGCTAGGCGATCGCCTCGTCGACGCGGCCCTGGCGTTCACGGATCGAAGCGAGCAGGCCGACGGTGTTGGACGGTTCGACACCGTGCCCGCCGCACGACTCGGAAGAGCAGCGGCGAACAGCCTCGATGCGGGCGGTGAGCAGTTCGGCGGCCTCCTCGTGCCGGCCTGTGCCCTCGGCGACGTCGACCAGGGCCTCGGCCAGGAGCCAGTTCTCGACGTGCGGGCGGAGCAGGGTGAACGCCTCGTCGCCTCGACCGTGACGGGCGAGCAACCGCGCGAAGGAGTCCATCGCCAGCCGGTCCCCGCCCTCCGCATGCGGACGGGCCAGCGCGATCGCCTCGTCGACCCGGCCCCGAGCCTCCAGCAGTTCGGCCGCGGCCTCGGCCGCCGTCCACCACCCCGTGGCGACGTACGGGGCCAGCACCGCCAGCGCCTCCTCCGGCCGGCCCCGGCCGTCGAGCAGCTGCGCCCACTCCCGAGCGCAGCACCACTCCCCGCGTCCGGCCTGGAACTCCACCTCCCCGGCATGACCGAGCTCGAGGAGCCGGGAGACCAGGTGCGGGGGGATGCAGCCGGACTGCGTTCGGGTCCGGTAGTCGAGATCAGCACTGTTCACGAGGGCGGACCCTAGCCGCCGCCTCCGACACCGCCCCTGTCGCGCGGCGATCGAGAGCCGCTTCGCACGGACATGCGAACCCGTGAACGTCTCCTCGACGACATCCGCCGGTCCCGCGGCGGCCTGCCCTGCCTGGTCGTGATCAAGACCAACGACCGGATCGTCAACAGCTCCCTGGACCGCTCGACGGGCGGCGCCGTCCGCCTGGGTTCCTTCACCCCGGAGCCGCTTCTACCGCCTGGCCTCAACGCGGAGTTCCACGTCCACCGCCTCAGCGAGCGGCCGCCGAGTCCGGCACGGTGACCTGCGAGAGGTCGGCGGGCCCAGGTTTCCACGTTGTGGACCTCACGGCCCGACCACTCAACTACCCTGCCGGTCATGGCCTTACAAGACCTTGCCGAGCAGGTGGCCCACGACCTCGCCGGTGCACGCCTCGAGCTCTACAAAGTTCCCCCCGCCCAACTCGTCGAGCGCTCGCTGCTGTCCATGCTGTGCCACCTCAGCGTGGCACCGATGGCCCGTGTCTCCCGCCCCGGCCTGCTCACCCGACGCGTGCGGACGCATCCGCTCAGCAGATCCCAGGCCGAAGAGGTACGGCACTTGGCCGCCAAGGTCCACGCAGCCTGCTCCCGCCTCTCGGCCCGCGGTGCGAAGTGGGGGGAGCTTCTGCCTGAGATCGAGCAGCTGGTCGACGCCATCGAGGGCATATGGGGGCGGTTCCGGGGGGAGGCGACGCTGTACATCCCCTACCGGATCGAACGAGGCCCGTTCGACAAGATCCAGGCCTCCGCCGACTTCAGGACCCTGACCGCCGGCGGGTACACCTGTACCGGACTCGCAGGGCAGAACCTGAACCCCAACACGCCGGAGGTGGCGGAGCGGAACCTGCGGGACCTCCTGTTCAAGGACATCACCAAGCACGGAGTGCCGCTCAACGTACAACCGTTCCCACCCGCGGACGGACTCGCCCTCACGTTGACCGTGAAGTCGCCGCGATGAGACTCACACAGGTACCGGACATCATGCGGGGCTTCCGCCCGGGTTGATCGCCCGGGCGAGTGGCCGACCACTTGTGGGCACGCCGCATCTCCTCAATGCGTGTGACCACGTCGACTGGTGTCGCACTCGGCCTGGCCGTGCGGCGTCGAGCTTCGATCAACCAACCCGAGTTCGCCGTGTCGCCGGCGCCGGTTCAGCCACTTCGACTCCGTTGCTCGGGAAATCCCCATCTCTGCGGCGACATGCGCGATCGGACGGGTCTTGCAGCATTCGATCAATCGGCGGCGACCCTCCACGGACAATGGCGCGTTCGTGTGGGTCATGGTGTCGTCGAGGCCGTACGGGACGCATGGTGCCGTGCACCGGTGACGATGAGTGAGACGTTCTGTCCGCCGAAGCCGAAGGAATTGCTGAGCACGGCCTCCTGGGGGACGTCTCGTCGCGCTGTGACGACGTCAAGCTCGATGTCGGACCCAACACCGGCCGCGGTGAGGTTGCGGGTCGGCGGGATGACGCCGTGCTCCACACTGAGGACGGCGATGAGCGCCTCGATCGCACCGGCCGCGCCGAAGAGATGACCGAGTGCCGCCTTGGGGGCCGTCACGGTGGCGCGGCCGAAGACCTCCCTGATCGCGTGCGCCTCGGCGACGTCGCCGGCCGGAGTTCCGGTGGCGTGGGCGTTGATGTGGCTGATCTGCTCGGGAGCCAGACCGGCTTGCGCAAGGGCTTTACGCATGGCGGAGACCTGACCGGAGCCGTCGGGAGCGGGTGCCGTGATGTGGTGGGCGTCGGCGGCGATGCCGGCTCCCGCGAGCACCGCGTGGACGCGCGCGCCCCGGCGGCTGGCATGCTCAGCGCTCTCGAGCACCACGACGGCGGCGCCTTCACTGAGGACGAATCCGCTGCGGTCCGCGGCGAACGGCCGGGACGCTGAAGCGGGTTCGGCGGTGTACCGCGACAGTGCTTGTGCCTGGGCGAAGCCGGCGACGGTGATCGGGGTGATCGCGGCCTCGGTCCCGCCCGCGATGACCACGTCCGCCTCGCCGGCACGGATGAGCCTGGCCCCCAGGGCGATCGCCTCGGCACCGGAAGAGCACGCCGAGACCGGCGTGTAGACCCCGGCCCGTGCGCCGTATTCGATACTGATCAGCGCCGCCGCCGCATTGGGCATGAGCATCGGTACCGTGCGTGGCGAGACGCGCCGCCTCCCGGCCGCCTCCAGTACGTCGTCTTCCTTCAGCAGCGTCCGTACGCCCCCGATGCCCGTGCCGATCGCCGATGCGAGCCGGTCCGGGTCCACCCGCGGGGCACCACTATCGGCCCAGGCTTCGGCGGCAGCGGTGAGGGCCGCCTGCTGCGAGCGGTCGAGCCGCCTGGCCTGCACCGGCGGCAGCGACTCGGCGGGGTCGATCGCCATCGTCCCCGCGGCGGTGTCGGGAAGGCCGGAATCCTCGTGGCCGCGCAGGACGCCGCCGCGGATGCCCGACTCGCCTGCGAGCAGGGCTCTCCAGGTGGACTCCACGTCTGCGCCGAGTGGTGTGATCGCGCCGAGTCCGGTCACGACGACTTCAGTCCGGTGCATGCCCTTCGACCTTTCTTGTATGTGATACAAGCGAACGGGCCAAGTTGTATCACATACAATTCGGCTGTGGAGAAGAAGCGAACCGAAGCCCGGTCGACGTCGGCTCGGTCGCGTGACCGCGGTCGCGCGACGAGACGCCAGCTGATCGAGGCAACTGCACGGCTCTGCAAGGAGCGGCCCGGCGCCGAGGTGAGCGTCGCGGAGATCGCGAACGCGGCAGGCGTCTTCCCCAACCAGGTCACCTACTACTTCGGCTCCAAGGACTCGCTGCTCGTGCACGCCGCCTTTCTCGGCTTGCTGCACGACGCCCGACGGATCGAGCGCATCGGTCGCCAAGCCCCCGATGCGGCGACGTTTCGGCGCAACATCGCCCGCGCCGTACTGGCCATGCCCTCACTCCCATCGGTCGCGCGAGCACTCGCCGCCGGGATCTCCAAGCCCGAACTCGCCCCCGTGGTCGACCGGCACCTCCAGTTGCTGTTCCGGCAATCCGAGCGCTTCGTGAGCCAGCTCATCGACGGTCGCGGCTGGAGGGTCCTTCGACCGCTCGACGTGGAGACCAGGACGTTCTGGAGCACCGCGCTCGGCGCAGTGCTGCTCGTCCGCGCCGGGGCACACGGCACTGGCGCCGACCTCGACCTCGCCGGAGCATTGACCATCCACGACGAACCAGAGCGCGGCTAAGGCGTTTTTGGTACGTGGTCGGGCTGTGGCCGTTCGTCGGCGTGGCGGTGATCGTGAGCATGCATCGCGGGAAAGTCCGGTGCGTCGATGAACTGCCAGCCCCTAGCATGCGTGGGTGAACCTTTCGCATCTCGGCGCGCCGATCGGGCCGATGATCCGCGTCCACGGCGGGTTCGCCAACCGGATGTACCGGCTCGACACCGACCAAGGCTCGTTCGCGGTGAAGGAGTTGAACCTCGTCGACCGCCGCCGGCCCTATCGCGTCGGGGACGTGTTCAGGTTCGAGCGGGCGGCCTTCGCCGCCGGCATCCCGATGCCGGAGCCGATCTCGGCCAGCCACGACACGCTCGTTCACCGATGGGTCGAGGGAGAAGAGGTGCCAGAAGCACCGGTGTCGGCGGCGTACGCGTTTGAGATCGGTGAGATCCTCGCGCGCATCCACGCGCTCGACGTCGCGTGGACCCAGCTGTCGGCCGAGGAACCGACGTCACGGGACTGGCCCGAGCTCGCCGCGCGGGCGGCGGCGACCGGACAGCCGTGGGCCGACGAACTCGCCTCCCACGTCGAGACGTTCCTCGCGATCGCCCACTTCGTCGACACCTGCGAACGGCCAGGCCCCGTCGTGCTGACCCACAGGGACATCCACCCGTGGAACCTGCTGGCTCGAGAGGGCCGGCCGGTGGTGCTCGACTGGGAGCTCTCGGGGATGCTCGACCTGTCCGGTGAGCTCGGCTCGACCGCGCTGAGCCTCGCGAAGGGACCTGGCTTCGACGACATCAGGCCCGCCGTCTTCCGCTCGGTCCTCGACGGCTATGTCGCGGGGGGCGGAGCGCTGCCGCCGCCAGGTCCGAGCTGGTTCGTGTTCATGATCGGCGGCTGGCTGGGGCACACGAGGTGGAACATCCTCCGGTGCCTCGCCGGTGTCGAGGCGGGCACCGGCCCCGACCTCGCGCTGTCGCACGAGTCCGTGCGCAACGGCGTGCGCGGCCTCCCCGACCTGTTCGGCCGGCTTCCGGAGCTCGAGGCGCTGCTCTTGTGACAGTGACCCGCGTCTGTGCTTGGTACGCGGCGTAAGGCGCAGGCCAAGCGGTACGGGCCGCGGACCTTCGTCGGTTCGCAGGCGTGCAGAAGGTCAATGGCACCTACCGCGATGTGCACCGCGGCGACCTGGCCGCCGTAGTGACGACCAACTCGTTCACCAAGGCCGCCGCCGCGTTCTGCGCGCAGGTCGGCATCCGCACCGTCGACCGGCGGGCGCTGGCGCTGTGGGCGGAGGGGACGGGTGGGCCGCCCTGGGCCTGATTCCCCGGCTCAGGCCGCGGCGGCGGGCAGGTGCCGCGGCCAGGTTCGGAGGGCGATTACCAGGGTGGCCAGGCTCACGGACAGGAGCGGGATGAGGACGCCGAGGGGGCGGGCGTCCAGCAGGCCGTGGAAGATCCGGTCCGTGCCGGCGACGGCCAGCAGGGCGCTGCCCAGCGCGGTGACGACGACGAGGGCCGGGGAGTCCCGCTCTCCCCGGCGGAGGCATATGGTGGCGTAGACCCAGAAGCACACGACGGCTGCGGCGAAGCTGAGGATCAGGAAGCCGGTGAACCCCGCGACGAGATTGTTGAGTTCGGCGGTCTCTTCCTCGGCGGAGCCCCACTGGTCCCGGGGCGGCAGGTGGTTTCCGGGGGAGGGCCGCAGGGCCAGGACGTAGAAGGGCGCGGAGCCCCAGAGCCAGGCCCCGGCCTGCGCCAGCCGAACGGGCAGGAGTCGCACGGGAAGGGGCTGGCGGGTAGGGGGTACGGGCGCTGCGGTCATGGCGCTCTCTCCGGGGGATGTGGCTGGTGAGGATGGGTAGAGCCTCGCCGAACCGTCCCGGCCGCCGCATGAGTACGGCTACTCATTCGTGCAGGTGCGAACACTGGACGGACTGCTGTGACGTTTCCTCAGTCCCGTTGCGAAAAGCGTCATCGCGGCTGTGAGCGCCGTGGTACGTTCCGTAACTCAAACAGAAAACAGTTGACCCCGGCGGTGCTACCAACACCCCGGGGCCCGGCACCAGGAGCGAGCAACTCCCGATGCATGTCCATCGTACCGAACACGCACGCCACTTCACCGTGCTTCCCAACGCCGTCCTGCAGTTCCGTCGGCTGAGCTACACCGCCCGTGGTCTGCTCGCCGACCTCCTCTCCCGCCCCGACGGCTGGCGCGAGGACGGTCGGCACATGGCCGACACCAGCCCCCAGGGGCGCGGCGCCGTCCGCAAGGCCCTCAAGGAGCTGACCGCCGCGGGCTTCTACCGGACCGAGAAGGTCCGTATGCCCGACGGCACCATCCGCACCGAGGCCCACGTCTACGACACCCCGCAGCCGATGTCACCGGGTACCACCCGTCCGGTGCCCGGTGAAGCGACCACCGGCCGCGCTGGCGCCCCTGTAGTAAAGAACCCGGCGAAAGCAACCACCCTCCCCGAAGGCGGCCGCCACACGGAGGCCGACGAGGCGCGGGGAGGGCGGAAGGACGAGCACCGGCGAGCGGATGAGACCAGCGCACCCCCGGACGAACAGGTCCGCGAGGCCGTTGCCGCGCTCCACCGGGCGATCCGGCCCGATCCCCGCCTGCGCCTCGGCGAGGCCGAAGCGCGGGCGCTCGCACCGCTGGTCGCCCAGTGGCTGGAACGCGGCGCGACCCACGCCGACCTCGCCCACGCGCTCCTGCCCGGACTCCCCGTCCCCCTGCACTCGGCGGCAGCCGTGATCCGCCATCGCCTCGAGCACAAGCTGCCGCCCCACCAAGCCCCCGCACCCCCGGCCGCCGTCCGGCCCGCCGAGTGCCCAACCTGCCACGACCCCGTTCCCCGCCCCGGCATCTGCCGCCCCTGTGCGGGCCTCGGCGCACGCACCCCCGCCGTCGGAGGCGGCGAGCCGTTCACCCGCACCGGCGCGGCCCGCGCCAGAACGGCCCTGCGCGCGGCCCGGACAGCCGGGCTGAGCCTGGGAAAACTCGCCCCGATCGGGTGAGGGTGAGGGTGAGCGTCGCGCCCGCGCTCACCACTGCTGCGGCGCCAGGCCTCCGGCGCCGACGCGGGCACCCAGCCGTGGACCTGCAAGGTCGCGACGTCAAGATTGTTTCCCGCGCGCGCCGGCCAGTCTGGAGACCTGTCAGCAGACCGGGGGCCGACCGAGCCGTTCGGCGGTGCACCGGGGGGCCAGCCCGGCTTGCGGCGCCGTGAGGCGTGCGGCAGATCCCGGTGTAGCAGGAGGAGCTCCTGGTCGCCCTGCCGGCCCGCCACCCGCTGGCCGGGGCGGACACGGTCGACCTCGCCCAGCTCGCGGAGCTGCCGCTCCACCTGACGGAACATCGGAGCAACCCGCCGCTGGTCGACCTGGTCGTGGGGGCCTGCCGCGACGCCGGGTTCGAGCCCGCGCAGGACCACCCCACAGCTCACTCCAGGACACCCTCGCGGCGCTGGGCGCGGGTGTCGCCGGTTGGACGGTGGTGTACGCGGCGCACGCCCACCAGGTGCGCAGCAGTCGGGTGGCCTTCCTGCCGGTGCGTTCCCCGGCCGGGGTTCGGAGTGCCGAGGGGCTCTCCCTGCCCACCGTGTTGGCGGTGCACAGCGCCGCTGCCCCCCGAGCGTGTGCGCCTACTGCTGGAGGCCTGTCGGGAGGTGGCACGCGACGATCGCGATTCGTGATCGTCGCGAACTCGAAGTGCCGCTGGGTCGTGGGCTTCGACCGGAGTGAACTGGACACCGGTGGTCACCGCCGTCGTTGCGGCCGGTACCGCCGACCTCCGATGCATTCGACCCGGTGTTCCAGGGAGCAGATCCATGCCCAGACCTGGCCGTGCGACCCGGCGACCGCGACCGGGCTCGGCAGCCTCCTGGTCTGCCTCGACCGGCCGCGCGAGCAGGTACCGCCGACGCCGCCGACGCCGCCGGCGCACCGCAAGCCGCCCAACGTGCCAGTGCTGCTGCTCGGCGGCGACCGGGACCTGGCCACGCCGTACGAATGGCTCTACCAGCAGGCCGAGTTGGCGCACGACCCGCAGATCGTGATCGTGCCCGGGGCGGCGCACTCGGTGCAGAACCGGGCGACGAACCCGGCCGGACGGCAGACGGTGTACGACTTCCTTCTGAAGTAGCGGGAGCCGTCGGCGGGCCGCTCCGTACGGTTGCAGGTTCCTGCGGGTCGCCGAGCCGCCCTGGTCGCTTCGCTCGCGTACCTCCTGACCGTCAGTTCGTGGGGAGACCACCGAGGTGGGCGGGCGGCCAACGCGGCGTGCATCGGGGCGAGTTGGCCCGGTCGATTCGTGCGGGCCCACCGTACCTCCGGTCGCCGATACGCTGAGCCCGTGAGCCAACTCCCCGCCCAAGCCAACAGACGCCGTCCCGGCCTCTGGTACGTCCTCACGCCGATCCTGAGCGCTGGCCTGCTCGCCTGCGCACCGTTCTGGCACGCCACCACGCGGTTGTCCCGCGTCCAGTCGCGCGACGCGGCGAAGGCTCGCCGCCTGGCCATCGTGTTCACCGCCGTCCTCGCCGGAGGCCTGCTCATCCCTCCCGCCGCGGGCTTCACCGCGCTCGCCGGGATGATCATCGCCCCGATCCTCGTCTCTCCGTACCGATCCCTGATCTACGGCGACACCGCTCAGCAGCCGATACCGGCATCCGTCACCGAGCCCACCGGCCCTCTGGCCGTGGCCCAACAGGCTCGGGCCCTGCGCGCCGAAGCGCGCCGCATCGTCCAGGACGATCCCGCCATGGCCCGTGAGCTGGGCATCGGCCGACCGGGCCGGGGCAACGGGTACGACGACGGCGGACTGCTCGATCTGAACAGCGCCGACGCCCGGACGATCTCCCAGGCACTCGATGTCAGCCCTGACCTAGCCGAACGCATCGTCACCGCCCGCCAGGAGATCGGCGGCTCGTTCAGCTTGTTGGACGAGGTCATCACGTTCGCGAGCCTCACCGAGGGGGAGGAGCTGGTCGTCCGCGAACGCGGAGTCCTGCTGCCGTGCTGAACAGTACGTCGAGGGCCTCAAGTGGCAGGCGGGCCTGCTGCTCCGGACCGCCTGCACGGCCTGGTCGCGCTGGACAACGCGCACGGGAACACGCCCCGGCCCGACCTCACCGACCTCATCGCGCAGACCCTCGCCCCGCACAGCGGAAGGCCCGTCGACGAGATCGCGGAGGTCACGCGGACGACGGGCCGCCCGGTGTGAGCGGCCCGCCCCGCGGCCCCCGCAGCGGCCGTGGCCGTGCCCGGCACTCGCACGGGCTCGTTGACGGAGCATGCGAACGATCACAGCAGCCGCACCCACCCGGCGAGCCCTGCTCACCACGGCGGCCGGGGCGGCCAGCGGCCTCGCGCTGACCGCCACCGGACCGGCGCGGGCGGCGGAACGGCCCGACGGGCGACCGGGACGGCGGGTCGCCGTGCTCGGCGGCGGAGTCGCCGGTCTGAGCGTGGCGCAGGAACTGGCCGAGCGCGGTTACCGGGTGACGGTCTACGAGCGCAACGAGGTGCTGGGCGGCAAGGCCCGCAGCATGGACGTGCCCGGCACCGCCCGGGGCGGCCGGCGACCGCTGCCCGGCGAACACGGCTTCCGCTTCTTCCCAGGCTTCTACCGCAACCTGCCCGACACCCTGCGCCGGATTCCGCTGCCCACCGGGGCACTCGGCCGCACCGTCCACGACAACCTGGTGAACGCCACCGAGGAGCTGTTCCCCCGCGCCGCAGGACGGCCGGCGCTGCGGCTGCCCTTCCGCACCGTGACCACGCCCCCGGTGCTCGGTGAGCTGCTGCCCGACGCACTGCTCCAGACACTGACGGGTCTGCTGGACACCGCCCTGCACCTGCCGGCCGCCGAGGTGGCGTACTTCGCCAACCGGCTGCTGGTCCACTTCACCAGCTGCGAACGGCGCCGCTACGAGCAGTGGGAGCGCGTCCCGTGGTGGCGGTTCATCCGAGCCGGCGAGATGTCGTACGACTACCAGCGCCTGCTCGGCGTCGGCATCACCCGCAACATCGTCGCGACCAAGGCCGAGGAGGCCAGCACCCGCACCGTCGCCCGGGTCCTCCAGGCGTTCGTCTACAACATCCTGGGCCGGGGCAACGACGGCGAGCCGGACCGCATCCTCAACGCCCCGACCAGCGAGGCCTGGATCGACCCCTGGGAGGCCCGGCTGCGCTCCCTCGGCGTCCGGTTCGAACTCGGCGCCGACGTACAGGAGTTGCTGTACCGGGACGGCCGGATCACGGGCGTGCGGCTGCGGCAGGTGAGCACCCCCGTGGTCGCCGACCACTACGTCAGCGCGATGCCGGTCGAACACGCCCGCGCCACCTGGGGCCCCGGCCTGCGCGCCGCCGACCCGCAACTCGCGCGTTGCGACCGGCTCCGGACCGACTGGATGGTCGGCGTGCAGTTCTACCTACGCAGTCGCACCCCGATCGTGCACGGCCACGTCGACCTGGTCGACTCGCCCTGGGCCGTCACGTGCATCGGCCAGGCCCAGTTCTGGCCCGACCGGGACTTCCGCCGGGACTACGGCGACGGGCAGGTGGCCGACTGCCTCTCGGCGATCGTCTCGCAGTGGGACACCCCGGGGATCGTCTACGGCAAGCCGGCGCTCAAGTGCTCCCGCGAGGAGGTGGTGCGCGAGACCTGGGCCCAGCTCAAGGACTCCCTCAACAGCGGCGGCCGGCGCGTCCTGGACGACGCGAACCTGGTCACCTGGTTCATCGACCCGGCCGTCACCGGCCTCGGCGGCCCCGCTCCGGCCAACCGCGAGCAGTTGCTCGTCCACCCGGCGGGCACCTTGTACAACCGCCCCTCCGCCGCGACGGCCGTGCCCAACCTCTTCCTCGCCGGTGACTACGTCGCCACCGACATCGACCTGGCCACCATGGAGGGCGCCAACGAATCCGCCCGCCGCGCGGTCAACGCCCTGCTCGACGCCGACGGTTCACCGGCTCCGCGGTGCACGGTGTGGCCGCTGTACCAGCCGCCGGAACTGGCCGCCCTCCAGCAGCAGGACGAAGCCCGCTACCGCCGGGGCCTGCCGAACGCCCTCGACCTCGGCTGACGGAGATCGCGGCCGCCGACGGCATGAGGCCAAGGGGTACACCGTCACCAGGAACGAGTCGAAGCCGCCCAGCAGCGTCGCCAGCGCGCCGGGGGCGCGGGCGTCGGGATCACCATCTACGGCTCCGGGATCATCGACATCACGGCGGGGGGCTCCCCCGTCCCGGTGGTCCACGGCGCCTTCGGAACCCCCACCCCCGTTCCGACCATGCCCAACGGCAACCCCGACGACGTCCCCCAGTACGACGACCCCTTCTGGTCGAGCCGAAGGCACCCATGACCCCTGAACAGGCTGTCCGGCAGCTCAACGCACTGCTCGACGGCTCCATGTCCGGCATCCGCCTGCCGCTGCAGTACTGGGACGGCTGGCCCCGCTCCACCGAACAGACGGCGGAGGGCTTCTACGAGCACTGGTGAGGGGACGACCAGGGCGTCGAGGGCCTGTTGAGCTCGGCCGAGGTTGTCCTTGCCGGCGCGGCGCAGGCCCGCCTTGGCGTACTTCTCCACCATGGTGGTGGACTTCCAGTCGTCGGTGATGACCAGGATCTCCGCAGCGCTGTAGCCCTGGGCGGCGAGGTCGGCGGGGACGCCGGCGCGTAGACCGTGGCTGGTGGCGTTCTTGGCGTCGAAGCCGGGAGTGCGGGTGACCATGCGTTTGAAGGCGCGGTTTACCGCGTGGCCGGTCATGCCGGTTCCGGATGCGGGGACGGGCATGAGCCGGCCCCATCGGGTGATGCCGCGAAGTAGTGGCAACTGAGGCTCTGTCTGGCCGAGTTCGGCGAGCAGTGAGATGTAGGTGCGCACGACGGAGATCGCCACCGGGTCGCGGACGATGTACTCCCGGCCGGTGGACCAGTGGTCGCTCTTTGACGTGCGCTTGCCGACGACCATCTGTTCGGTGCCGTCATCCAGCCGCTCGAAGACGACGGAATCGATTCGGTAGGCCGCCTGTTCGGAGCGGCGGGCCCGGGTGAGGTAACCGAGGTGCAGGATCGTCAGGTCGCGCCAGCGGGCGAGCGGGATGTCGGCGGTCGTGCCCTGCTGGAGATGGGCGATGCGGGCGGCGTCGACGGGCGGGCTCGACTTCGGGGTGCGGCGGGCGCGGGCGTGCTCGGCGGCCTGCTTGCGGATCAGCTCGGCGGTCGCCTTCTTCGGAGGCCAGTTCTCGTATCCCGCACGGGCGTTGGCGTCGCGGATCGCGGCCATGGCCAGGCGTAGCGAGCTCACGGGCGCGCCCATGCCGTCGCGTCCGCCGCGGCGGCGCAGGTGGGAGATATAGGAGACCATGTTCGCCTCGCTGGTGCGCGCCGGCCGGGCGGACGCGAGGTCGTCGGCCGCGTCCTCGGTCAGCGTCTCATTCGGGTCGACCCCGTCGGGTGCGAACTGCACAGGCATCTGACTGTCGTCGACCAGCTCGCCGACCACCACTTCGACGGTGGCCTCCGTCAGAGCGGGCAGGTTGTCCGCGTCCGCATCCACAGGCGCTCTCCTTCCAGCATGGCGAGCTGATGATCCGTCCGGGACGGCCTATCTGTACCAGACCATGTGTTGCATCCCCTAAATCCAGTTAGAGGGCGCAACGCAGATATTGATACATAAGGGGCGCTTGAAACGCGCTCTCTGTTTTCAGGTCGTCTGTCGTGGTCATTTGTGTTCAGTCCTCTGCGGTGCAAGGGTGTCCGTCATGAAGATCACGATCACCGTGGAGAATCCGACCCCTGAGGCACTCGAGAAGCTGCTCGCTCTCGCCGCCATGCCGGCCGCCGTCGTGACCGCGGAGCCCGACGACCACTGGACGCCGAAGCGGGCCCGCTCGTACTACGACCGCTTGCCGCCCCGCGCGCAGCAGATCCTGCTTCAGGTCGTCCACGGCGAAGGCGAGTGCGCCGCAGAGGAGTTGAAGGCAAATGGCCGAAGCCTTCGGGGATCCACCGGCGCGTTCCGCCGGGTGCTCTCGGAAGGCAAGCGGACCGGCCTCTGGCCCGACGCGCTGCCGGTACCGCTGCTCTCCCACATTGTCGGAGGGCAGCTCAAGAAGCTCGAGATGCCAGGGCGCGGCACAGGGCAGTACGCACTTACGGCCTTCGAGGAGGGCCTGCGTGATCTGCGGACTGGCGGCTGACGCATATCCGAGGGCTCGGTCGGTACGGCAAACTGCTTGCCGGCCTGGCCGGCGGGCAGCCGAGAGCGTGTGGGTAAGACCCCTTCCAAGGGGTCGAGTTGGGGCAAGGCGGTCAGGAAACGCGTACCGCCACGCCGTAGAAGCCGAGCCCGTTCTCGGCCGCGGCGCGCCGCAGCCGCAGTGGGCCGCCAAGGACAGACTCCTCTCGAGGTGGGGTAGTGCAGGAGGAGGAGGTTGCCGCACCAGCCCGGGAGGCGGGGCGCGGGCCGGGCCGATGGCAGGGAAGAACGATGCGACGGCGTATTCCTTGGATTGGAATTGACCGAGGCGAAGATGCCGCTGTTCGGCTGATCCGTTCATACGTCGTCGATGACGCTGAACTTCCGTGCCAGGTCCGGTAATCGGGCAGCGGATCCTGCTGCTACTGATCCGCCCTTTCCGCGCTCATCCATTCGAACGGTCGGCCGCCGTCCGTCCCGGGCATCCTGGCCATGGGCCATTACGGCTGGCTCCTGTCGTGCGAGGAGTTCGCGCATCTCTCCGACGGCACCTCGATGTCGTGGTTCTGGCTCAACTTCCGGATGCTGTTGGCGATCTTCATGAGTGACGGGTTCGAGTCCCGTCACCCGGTTGTCGGCACAGTTACCGGAAGCGGGTGGCCGGGCCTGTTCGGTGGTCGACTGATCCAGCGTCGTCGCAGTGCCGGCTGAGACGGATGATGTTGGTTCCGGCCGCGGTGAGGACGTGTTGGACGTGGGCGCCACGGGCTGCCCGCCCAAGTGACAGATTGTCAAAGCGCGATCACCGCGCTGTGGGGCGTCGCGCCGCCGCGCGACTGCTACCTTCGACAGGCCCGTGCCCGCCCTGCGCGCCCCGGAAGAAGCGATGACCGGACAGACAGAACAGTCCTACGTTCCAACGGCTTTCCCGATCTCCATCAAGGGCGTCGTACTCGACCCGCAGCAACGGGTACTGCTGCTGAAGAACGAGCGGCAGGAATGGGAGCTGCCCGGCGGGAAGCTGGAGGGCGCCGAGACCCCCGAGCAGCGGGTGGTCACGGAGATCCAGGAGGAGAGCGGCTGGACGGCGACCGCCGGCCCGCTGCTGGATGTGTGGATGTACGAGCCGATCCCCGGCCGCAAGGTCTTCATCGTCACCTACGGCTGCACCGCCACCGACGCCCACCAGACCCCGGTCGTCAGCCACGAGCACAAGGAAGCGGGCCTCTTTCACCGCGACGAGGTGCCCGGCCTGGTGATGCCGCAGGGCTACAAGGACTCCATCGCCCGTTGGTACGAACTGCACGACCAGGCCTGACCTGTGGCCCGGGTCGGCTCCATGGCGGAATCCGCTGGGACTGGACCACGCCCGGGGCCCAGGACATCCCGCGCGGCCGCGCCCTGACCGAGATCCTCCAGTTCCACTGCGAGATCCACGGCCTGCCGCAACAGGCACTGGCCGACCTCCTCGGCTACTCCACCAGCTACGTCTCCCGCATCGAGACCGGTGCGCGCTCCATCGCCGACATCGGAGCCGTGTGCCACCTCGCCGAACGCCTCGGCCTCTCGCCGCACTGCCTCGGAATCACCGACGACTCCGACGGAGACCACGAACTCGTGATCCAACTCGCTGACTCCGTACTGCGCCTGGCCGAGATCGCCCGTCGGGCCGGCCAGGCCACCACCGCCGTCGCGGAACTGTGGCCCCTGGTCGCCCACCTGGATGCCCGCACCACCGACGGCCACACCGGCCCCGACACACTGCGTCTGCTCGCCCAGGCCAGGGTCGGCCTTTGCGTCGCCCTCGGCGGTTCTCGGTGAGGCTTTCGGGCTGGGCGAGGTTCGGGCATGCCGCTTTCTGTCGGACGGCTTGTTGAACGGGAACTGGCGGCTGGATGCGGCCGAGGGTTCGTTCGCGTTGAAGCGGATCATGGATGTGCCGCTGCCGGTGGCGCGTCGGAACCTGGCTGTGTTGTCGGCGCTGGCCGACGACGGCCTGCCGGTGGGCAGAGCGCGGCTCTCCGGGGCCGGGGACGCGGTCGTCGAGGTCACTGATCGCGGGTACTGCCTGATCCCGTGGATGGAGGGGAGCCATCTTCCGGGTACGGCGCTCTCGATCGGGCAGGCTGCTGACCTCGGCGTTCTCCTCGGTCGGATCCACCGGAGCTTGAACGGTGAGCGGCTGGCTGGCCTGCTGCCGCCGGGGCCGGAGCAGGTGACGGCCCGGGTGACCACGCCACCAGCGGCTCGCGCGGAGGCGGACCGCTTCCTCGCCCTGATCGCTGAGCTGGAGAACCGGACGGCCTTCGACGACGAGGCCACCTCGACCGGCTCGGCCGCACTCGCCTCCGGCGGGCCGGCCGTCCGTGCCGCTGCCGCCGCGTGGGCTGGGCGTCGTCCACCGGCCTCGCTCCGTGCGGCGTCGAGGTCACTGCGCCGATCACGGAAGTCCGGCTGCCGCCGGACCCGGGCCTTGACGGCCCTTTCCGTGCTCATCCGTTCCCCTGGCAGGCCGCCGTACCCAGTTGAGCCGGCGACTGCACCTGCTGCGCCTCACACCCGGATCCACCGCAGGTGTGGCGGCCGGTGCCGCGGATGACGGTCGGTGCGTCCGGGCCGGCGTCCCCGTGCCACCACGGCGAGGACATCAACCGGTGGGCTGCCTGGTGTCCGGTCGGCGAATCCGAGGTCTGGTCGCTGAGCCTCGTCGGGTCGTTGCCGCATCGTCCTCGGATCAGGCGTCGAGCACCTGGCCGTGACGTCTGACGACCGGTCCTTCCCCCGACCACGGGAACTCGATCCAGTCGTCGGTCCTCTTCCACACGTACTCGCACTTCACGAGGGAGTGCGACTTCTCGTAGATGACGGCGGACCGGACCTCGGCGACGTGGCTGAGACAGAAGTCGTGCACCAGCTTCAGCGTCTTGCCCGTGTCGGCGACATCGTCGGCGATCAGGACCTTCTTGTCGGTGAAGTCGATCGCGGCGGGGACGGGCGCCAGCATGACGGGCATGTCGAGGGTGGTGCCCACGCCCGTGTAGAACTCGACGTTCACCAGGTGGATGTTCTTGCAGTCCAGCGCATACGCCAGTCCGCCCGCCACGAACACGCCGCCGCGGGCGATGCTCAGGACGAGGTCGGGCTCGTAGCCGTCGTCGGCGATCGTCTGCGCGAGTTCGCGCACCGCCCTGCCGAAGGTCTGGTAATCCAGGATCTCGCGCACATCAGTCACGGCGTTCAGTCTCCTTGGCCGTCGGCCGGGCGGCGAGCACCGGCACGCCGAGCGCACCTGGTCGGCCTCGTCTCCACCGACGGCCCGGACCGCACCCCCGGGGAACCTGAGGTGGCCACCGACGTCGCCCGCCCTACGAGCAGTGGATCCAAAGCCACGTCGGCCGCGGCCTGCACCAGCCCTCCTACACGAACGCCTATCCACGGGCCGGCTGAACCGGCCCGCGTAAGTGCCGGCCCGGCACCGAACCGTACCGGCCCCACCGCCGGGTCGTCGGGTGTCCGGCCTCACGGACAGCCCCGAGAAAGACGGCCATCGCCACGAGCCGGGTAGCGGCAACGGCAGGACGGCAACCGACAAGTGCCGTGCCACCCTTGTGTCGTCGCCCGTGCGGGTGACGGGGCAGCCGTTCGCTGGCGGCGCGGGCCCGTGCCGTGGGGTACTGGGCGGGTGCATATCAGGAGGACGGCTCTCGTCGGGGCCGCCGTGCTCGCCCTTCTCCCGGCGGTGCCAGCCCTTCTCCCGGCGGTGCCCGCTCGCGCGGCCGAGGTGCCCGCAGTGCGCGTCGCCCACCGCTCGGACGGCACCGTGAAGTCCGAGGTGCTTCGGCGTCAGGCCGCACTGGAGCACCTCGCCGACGCCATCACCGGGGTGCCCGAGCACCGGCGTGCGACGGTGCCCGGCTACTCGGGGCACACCATCGACCCGCGGCAGGGCCTGCTGACGCTGTACTGGCACGGCGACGTGCCCGAGCGCGTCGCCGGCCTGCTGGAGCGCACCCCGCCGGGGATCACCGCGACCGTCCGCCAGGCGCCCTACACCCTGCGGCAGCTGCGCGAAGCGCGGGACCGGCTCGTCGGGGCCGCCGTACGCGGCGAAGCGGGCGCGGTGTGGAACGCGGCCGGGCCCGCCGCGGACGGCACTGGGCTGCTCCTCACCTACACCCCCGACACCGCCCGCCGGCCCCGCGTCCTCACCGGCGAGCAGGTCGCCGCGCACGCCGCCGAGCAGGTCGCCGCGCACGCCGCCGAGCAGGTCGCCGCGCACGCCGCCGAGCTCGCCGGTGTCCCGGTCGACGCCTCACCCGCGGCCGCCCCCACCGCCACCTCGACCCGCCACAGCGACGCCAGCCCCTGGAGCGCCGGCGCCGAACTCAGGACACCCGGCAACGCGTTCTGCACCTCGGGGTTCGGTGCCTGGCGCGGCAAGACCGCCGTCCTGCTCACCGCCGCGCACTGCGGGACCTCCGGCACCTACAAGACCGGCACCGGCGCCGAGATCGGCAAGGCGGCCGACTCCGACACCGGGCTCGACATCACCGTGATCAACACCAACGGAACGCCGAGCGGCCGGTTCTACGACGGGGCGTGGGACAACTCCGCAGGCTATTCCAAGCGCGTGTTCGGCGCCGGGCACAACTCCGTCGGCGGCCTGGTGTGCGACAGCGGGGCCATGTCCGGAGTGCACTGCGGCTTGAAGGTCACCAAGACCGAGTACGCCGCCAGCGTCGAGGGCACCTGGCACACGGACATGGACATCGCCGAGCGCACCGACGACCGGGCCATCGCGGTGGCCCAGGGCGACAGCGGCGGGCCGGTCTTCGCCAGCATCAACGGCGGCGAGGACATGCAGGCCAGAGGCATCGTCGTGGCCGGCGGCGGCCAGAAGGCCGTCTGCAGCCCCGTGGCGGAACGGACCACCTGCTACGACACCGTGCTCTACACCCCGATCTCGCCGGTCATCGACAAGTTCGGCCTCTCCATCGCCTGACAGCACGAAAGGAAGGCACGCCCGTGGACGTCGCGCTCACCGGCCGGCTCCTGGCCACCCTCTCCGTCCTGGCCATCGCGTGCGGCGCGGCCGCCGCCCAGCCCGCCGGGCCCCGGGGGCAGGCACTGGCCGACCTCCAACGTGCCATCTACGAGGCCGGCGTCGGCCCGGCCACCTGGCACGTGGACACCGTCGGGGCCCACCCCGGCGACAGGGTGCAGACCGTCGAGGTGATCGGCGACCTCAACGCCGCCCGCCGCGCCCTCGACCGGCGCTTCCCCGGCCAGACCGAGGTCGTGCGCGGCCACATCACCTCCGACCTCGTCTACCGGCGCGGCCACGACTACCAGCTCGAAGGTGAACTCCAAGGCCTCAACCGGCCCGACTTCCAGGTCTTCAAGACCGACGCCGCGCCCGACGGCCGCACCACCGTCGGCGTCGTCGGCGACCTCACCGCCGCCCGCACCTACATCGACGCCCACTACCCCGGCCGCACCATCGTCCACGGCAACACCCCCTGACCACCCCGGGCCCCGATCCGCTACGCTCGCCCGAAGGCCGCACCACAGCGACCCGTGATCAGCCCGTGGGCGACCCGCCGGGGATCGGCAGCGGTTCATGGTGGTGCCAGAGGAGCGAGCGGTCCTCACGGCGAAGTTCCGCTGATCCCCATTCCAGTCGGACCACTCCGCTGGCCAGGGAACACGCGTAGGCGACGATCACCAGCCCGGTCCCCGGCGACAGACGCAGAAGGTCCGCGTGCGGCTCGTCGTCCTCCGGAAGCTCGATACCGAGATCGAGCGCGAACTGGCGGGGCTCGGGGCCGTGCCGACGGATGAGGTCCGCGCGGAGCCCGGAGGCCCGGCGGAGTCTGGCCGTCGTGACCGGGACGTCCTTCTTCGCATAGCGGATCGGGTAGATGACGTGGCCGGCGATCACCACGACTGTTCGCGCCTGAAGCCGGACGGGTTCGGAGTCGGGAAGGACCGACAGCCCGGTCGTCAGCTCCTCGTACTGCGCCGCGTAGAGGCCATGCCCGTAAGCCTCGTGGGTTTGGGTGTGCACGCCCTCATGGCCGCCGCGGGCCCGCTCGTGCGCGCGGAGGATGCATGCCGGCACGATCGCCGTCATCCGAGCGGCGAGTTCGCCGAAGGCCTCCGTGGCCCACGGACTGGCGACGTCTCCTGATCCCATAGGTCCCCCTGATCAAAATCCGCTGGTTCGACCTCCGACGGTCTTGGGGCGGGCCTCGCAGATCAAGGGCGCATCAAGGGTCGCACGATGCAGATGCCGGAGGCGGCGCGGCCTGATCCAGGTGCCGGTTCGCCGCGGTCCCGTCCTGTGAGCACGTCGTGGCGGACAGGCGCACCTCGCCGTGCCCGCGGCCTGTACGCCGACGCCGACCGCATCACCCAGCGCACCAGCGCCCTCACCCGCGCCAGGACCACCGGCCCCCACCCCGTCACCGTCATCGCCGACCTCGCCGCCACCGTCCTGCGCGGCACCGTCCTCGACATCGGCTGCGGACGCGGCACCACCACCCTCGCCTCGCCGAACGGCTCACCCTGCCCACGGCTCACCCTGCCCCGCCCCACCGAAGCCGAGAGCAGGCCCGCCGGACACGTCGGCGTGCACGGCGGGTCAGGAGACGTGTACGGCCAGCCCGCACAGGCCGAGTCCGTTCTCGGCGGCGGTGCGCCACATCCGCAGCGGGCCGTCGAGGACGCACTCGTCTCGGGGCACGTAGTACAGCCAGTCCTGGGCGTCCGCGGCGGAGCGTTCGTCCGGGGTGAAGGCGAGGGCCCGCTCCACGTGTGGCAGGGTCTGGCGGACCTGGGCGGAGGTGAGGAGGAAGTTGCCGCACCAGCCCGGCAGGAGAGCCGCGCGGGCCGGGCCGATGGCATGGAAGAACGACCTGACCGCATAGTCCTTGGAATTGACCGAGACGAACATGCCCTCGCCCGGCAGATCCGCCCACACGTCGTCGATGGCGGAGAAGTCCGGATCGACCAGGCCGGAGCACAAGTCGTCAACGTTCAGCCCTGGAGCGGTGAGTTCCCGGAACGACTCCACGGCGGCACCGTCCGCCGCCGTGAATCCTGGACTCCTGTACCACGTGCGGTAGTCAGGCAGCGGGGCCTGTTGCCACAGCTCCCATCGCTGTTGCGCGAGGGGCTGGGACCGGTCCGCTTCCATCGCGGGCAGCAGGTGGGGAGACAGGTCGGAGATGAACGGGTCGGGGTGGCTGGTGATCGCCCAAACACTGGTGATGCCCATGCTCTGGACGTTAGTACGCGGCGCTGACACCGATCGTAGTAGCCGGGTCCGGTGGACGTGACCCGACCGCTCACCGACGCGCGGCCCGCCTGTCAGGCAAGGGAATCGCGCAATCAATCGGCAGCCTTGTCGGCACCGGTTCTCCTTGTGCCAGGGCCGGACGTTACGTCGCCCGCGGTGCATTGGCTGCCCGTCTCGCCGGCCGACCGAAGCGTTCCCGTGTACGCGCTCAGCCTGGCCAGGCCGCCGTCACGTCGGCGGCAGAGCGAAAACGGTCGAGCCCAGTTTTGCGAGCAGTCGTTGGCCGTCGGTGGCGAGGGCCCACTTCTGGTTCTCGAGGGTCACCCGGTAGTTGTTCACGGCGAACGTCCACCGAAGGCGGCCCGTCTTCACGTCCACCGCGTGGACGCCCTCGCTGCCCTGGCCGGCCACGAAGAGGGTGTCCTGGACGAGTACGGGCTCGCTCTCGGACGGCCGGAAGGGCACCGGGCAGGTCCAGAGCTGCCGTCCGGTCCGCGCGTCCCAGGCACAGACCGCCGCCGTCCCGTTCCCGCCGTAGACCACGCCGTTCGCTGCCGTGACCGGCGGAAACGTCCCGGTCGCGTCGTCGACGAGCTTGACCTCCCACAACCGCCTGCCGTCGGCCAGACTGACCGCGCGCAGGCTGTTCTTGCCCGCAAGGCAGTAAGCCTGGCCGTCCGCGACAGCGGGCGGGATCGTGTCGGTGGCACCGGTTTCGACGAGCCACAGCTGCCGACCGTCCTGGCCGCTTCGGGCAACCAGGTCGCACCTGCCGTTGGTGTAGTAGAGATTGCCGCCCACGACCGCGTTGTTGATGTACTGCGCTCGCTCTCCCACCTCCAGCGGCACGGACCAGAGCTTCTCGTGCGTGTCGATCGAGAACGCCAATATGACCGGCGCCGGTGCTGTGGTGGCCCTGTACGGTCTGGCGTCGGCGAGCGCGTAGAGCACCTTGTCGTCGGCACGGAGCGCGTAGACGTTGGAGAGGTCGTCGGCGTTGTTCTCGCGGTTGACGGAGTTCCACGTCTCCGCGCCGGTGGCCCCGTCGTACCCGGTGGCGCCCTGGAACGAGCCGACGAACACGAGCCCGGCTCCGGCGGCCGTGTAGAGCGTGTTGACGCTCTTGCCGGCCCACTTCACAGTTCCGGTCGCGGTGTCGACCGCGGTCAGATGAGAACTCAACGTGAAGAGCGTCCCGTTCGAGACCAGCGTCGAGGCGGGCACGAGGCCTTCGTCCGGCGTGAACGACCACAGCGGTTTCGGCGCACCGGAGTCCGGGTTGGCCACCAGAGGCGTCGGCGAATCCCGCAGCGGCGTCGGTGGATCGGTCGGGACGGCGGCCTCCGGCTTCCCGCCGTGCCGCCGCGACAACACCCACCCGGCGCCGCCGGCCACCGCGAGCGCGGCCCCTCCCGTCAGCAACGCCCGCCGACTCGGGCGGCGCCGCGACCCGCCCGCATCGTCGACATCCGAAGCGGCGGAGTGATCCGAGATCCCCATGATGTACGTCATCCCCCCTCCATTGACGTGACAGCAGCCAGGATCATACGGGCACGACCGACGCGCCGCTCCCGGAGGTCCTGAGACGTACGGGCCGACGGAGGGGACTTCCCTGTGCTCTCAAGGTCCGAATCGCAACAGCAGGGCTGCACTGCCTTTCCGTGCCGTACCGCGGGGAGGACGTGTCAGTTCCGTTCCAGTCCGGCCAAGGCACCGACGATCGGCTGAGTGGCGAAGCGGCGATCGCACGGGTGGTTCCCGACCGACACCGGGCCCGCCGGCGCCGCAGCCGCGGACCCTGATACTCCGGCAGCCGCGTCCACCCGCGCGGCGGCCGTCCGCTCCCCCACCTAAGCTGTCCCCCACGCGGCGACCAGGGGAGGGACGGCGGGTGGACCTGTACAACGTCACGAACACCATCGACGGGGGGACCCAGAAAACCGTCATCCAGGCAGCCTCGGTGACGGTCCAGACGGCCCCCACCCCGGCCGATCCCGCCCCTCCGAGCGAGCCGTGGGTTCGGGCCGTCCTGGAGTCGGGCGTCTGGGCCCACGTCGCACCGCGTGACACCGAGCCCCACCGGCGCCACGCCGTCCGGCTGGCCGAGCGGCTCGCCGCCGTCCGGGACCGCGCCGAGCGGCGGCTCGCCGGGGACCCGTGGGCCGACCCCGGATTCGCCACGCGCTTCGCGGACCGGGTGGAGTGGCTGCTGGGGGAGCCCGACGGCGCGCTCGACCTCTACCCGGCCGAGGCCGGACTGCTCGTCCTGCTGCCCTACCTCTACCAGACCCACCAACTCCTGTTCGCGGCCTCCCGGATGGAGGCCGACCCCACCGACCTGCGCCCGCGCCGCGGAGCCACCGGCCGGCGCGCCGACTACCAGTCCTTCCTGGCCGGCCACGACCTGCTGGTGAACCGGGCCGAGCTGCGCCCGCAGGCCGCGCCGGCCACCGGGTGGTGGCTGTACCGTCGCTGGCTCGCCCAGGAGGACCAGGGGACGGACCGCCTCGCCGACCTCGCGGCCGAACTCGCGCCGGACCTCACCGCCGGGAGCGGCCCGCTGAGCGAGGCGCTGAACGTCCGGCGCCTGACCCGGATCCTCGCAGGCCTGCGGCTCGGCGCCGACATCTGCAACCCCGAGCACCTCGGCCAACTCGAGGCCGACGAACTCCTGCCCGGGCCCGGACGGCAGCGAATCCGCGAGCGGCGGGCGAGCCTCCTGCTGGCCGTCGCGTACGCCGCCGCGATCGAACCCGCCGTCCTTCCGGACACGGTGGTCGAGCACACCGGGGTCCCGAACCCCGTCGACCTCGACGGGCTGAGGCGCACCCTGGCCGCAACGGCCTGGGGCGGCTCGCCGGAGCTGCCGGTCCTCAAGGCGGTCTGCGAGCACGAGGCCGTCATGGAGGCCCTGCGCGAGCACACGCAACGGCTGGACGCCCTGCTCCTCGCGGTCGGGCGCGCCGTGCGCGGCGGCATGGCCCAGCTCATGCCGCCGCTGCCCACGCGGATCTCCGCCGACGGCGTGGTCCCGGCGGAGGGGACCTTCACCAGCAGCGCGCGGTTCCGGCTCGACGACCGGCGGGTGCGCGGCGTGCTGACCGGCACCCAGCTCTACAAGGACCGCGGCCTCGCGGTGCGCGAGCTGTACCAGAACGCCCTCGACGCCTGCCGCTACCGCCGCGCCAGGACGCAGTACCTGGAGCGCTCCGGCCGACCCGTTCTCCCGTACGAGGGCCGGATCGACTTCGTCCAGGGCGTCGACGAGGACGGCCGCGAGTACCTGGAGTGCGCGGACGACGGCATCGGCATGGGCGAGGCCGAACTGCGCGGCGTGTTCTCCAACGCCGGCGCCCGCTTCGCCGAGCAGCCCGACTTCCTGCTGGAGCAGGCACAGTGGGAGCGCGTCGAGCCCCCTGTACGGCTGCACCCCAACAGCCGGTTCGGGATCGGGGTCCTGTCCTACTTCATGCTCGCGGACGAGATGCGGGTGCTGTCCTGCCGCATGGGACTGGACGGCATGCCGGGCCCGCTGGTGGAGGCCCACATCCTCGGGCCCAACCACCTGTTCCGGATCGTGGAGAAGGAGGAGCGGGGCACCCGGCCCGGTACGCGGGTGCGGCTCTACCTGCGGGACCGGTCCTGGTCCGGCCTGGACGCGCTGGCCAAGGTGCTGTACATCGCCGAATTCCCGACCACGGCGCAGCACGGCGGGCGGCGGGCGGAATGGGCGCCCGGGGTTCTCCGGACGCCGGGCACGGGAGCGACGGGCGGCCCGGCCGGGGACGACTCGGTGGAATGGGCTGACAGCCCACCCGGAGTCCAGGTCATCTGGCGCGCGAACGGCGGCCTCCTGCTGGTGGACGGACTGACGATCGCACCGGGGCACCAGGTCGGGGTGCTCTCCGGGCTCCACGGCGTCGTGGTGAACCTCTCCGGAGACCACGCCCCGCGCCAGCTCAGTTCCGACCGCCTCACGGTCCTGGACGACATCTCGGCCCGGGTCGAGGCACTCCTGACCGCGGCGGCCGGAGCCCTGGTGACGAGCGGCGCGAGGTTCCTCACCCTGGAGTGGATGGAGAAGGTCGCCGACAGCAGCCCGCGCATCGCGGACCTGGTGGCCGAGGCCGCGTTCGAAGCGGGGACGGACTTCCGCGTCCGCGGCCGGGTGACCGTACCTGCTGCGGTCGGCTGCTTCCCGCTGGACCGCAAGCTCCTCGACGGCCTGCTGACGAACCGGCGCTCGGAACGGTCGTCGGACGGGTTGTACCTCTCGATCCCGGACCACATCCTGCTGTGGCGCGTCCTCGCCCACAGCGAGAGCGACCTGGCCCGTGAGCTGGCGGAGCTCGTACCGGAGCTGGCCGAGCCACGCCGGGTGCTCCGGGCCCGGCCGTCGGATCCGGAGCTGTTCACCGGCAAGGGCTCGGTGTTCGGGCTCACCCGGCCGTCGGACGCCTTCGGCGTCGCCCGGCGGCTCGGCTGCGACCCGGCCGCCACGGCCGAGCGGCGACGGCTCTTCGGCGTCAGCGGCCTGATGGTCCCCGCCTCCCCCGGCCCGGAGGAGTGGGCGGACACGTCGGACATGACCTGGCTCGACAAGCCGTACGAACGCCGTCGCTCGCACGCGACGATCGGCGACCTGCTGGAGGCCGGCGAGAAACTCGGTGTGAGCCCGGCGCAGGTCGCAGCCCGCATGCGGGCCCACGGCATCACCGTCGTGCCGGACGGGCTGGCGGCCGGCATGCCCGACGACACGGACCTCCGACTGCTCCACCGCAACGGCGAGATCGCCCAGCACCACGGCATCTGGAACACCGGTCCCGTGCCACCCGGCCACGTGGCCCAGGCCGCCCGGCGGACGGGGCTGAGCCCGGCGGAGGTGCGGCGCCGGCTGGAGCGCTACGGCCTCGAGGTGGAGCCGTTCGACTTCCCCGAGCGACCGGACGAGGCCTACGTGCAGTGGCTCAGCCGGGATCACAACGGGGAATGGCCATGGGTGAGCGCCGCCGGCCCGCTCCCGCCGTGGCAACTGGTCGCCGCCCAGGACTGGTTGGACCTCTCCATCGAGGAGATCCGCTCCGAGTACGCGCGCCTCGGCTTCACGCTGCCGCCGCGCGCGGACTGCCGGGAATCCCCTGAGGACTTCGTCCTGCTGGCCGGTGGCCCGGAGCCCGGCTGGGAGCCCTACCGGACGGACTGCGCGCCGAGCTTCTACCAACTCATCAGGGCGTCCGAGGACCTGGGACTCAGCCTGCGGAAGCTGACCAGCCGACTGGCGGCCTACCGGGTGCCGGTCGGCATGGTCCTGCCGCAGCGGCCGAGCGAACTCGACCGCGAACTCTTCCGCCACGACGACCTGCTGCTGATCGAACCGGACCGGGACGACCAGCCGGACAACCCCTGGTGGTTTCGGCTCAGCCCCGACGACGAGATCCCGTTCTACCTCCTCGCCCTGGCCGCCCGTGACCTCGACCGACGTCCCAAGGAACTGGCCGCCCGGCTGCGCTCCTACGGCCTGCGGGTCTCCCACGACGACCTCCCCTCGGACCTCACCCAGCGCGACGCCCTGCGCCTGCTCACCGCCGACGAGGAGTGGATGCCGCAGCCCATGGACCCACCGATGCGGCTCGCCCAGCTCGTCCGCATCGCCCGCCGCGTCGACCTGCCCATCGCGGAGACCGCCCGCCACCTACGCAACCTCGGGGTCCACGTCGGCGACGTGGCAGCCACTGTTCGGGCGGCTCTGGCACGGGTGCCGCTCGCGTGACCGCTGGGACGCCGGAGAACGCCTGGCTGGCCCCCACTGACGCAGAAAGGAGTTGGCGTCGTCCACGAAGCGGTACCCGCCGTACGGTTGACCCCCGCTGGCGCAGGGAGAAGACCCTCGAGGAAGCCGACGTCATCGTGGGCAACGGCTGACCCCCGCTCGCGCGGGGAGGAGGCACGACACGTCGAGATCCCCGACGGATGGGCCGGCTGACCCCCACTCGCACGGGGAGGCGGCCGATCCTGGGACGCGCGGCCCCGCTCACAACGGCTGACCCCGTCCGTGCGGGGAGGAGGTCCGTGTTCGAGCTGCCCAGCACGTACCAGGCGGCTGACCCCCGCAGGCACGGGGAGGACAAGGACCGCCCGTACCGGATCGAGCTGACCTTCGGCTGACCCCTGCAGGCGCGGGGAGGACGTGGAGACGGGCACAACCGTCTCGGCCGCCACCGGCTGACCCCCGCAGGCGCGGGGAGGACTCCAGCCGGTCAATCGCCAGTCCAACAAGGACCGGCTGACCCCCGCAGGCGCGGGGAGGACTTCAGGCGGTCGGTGATGCGGTCGCCGACGCTCGGCTGACCCCCGCAGGCGCGGGGAGGACGGGCGGAGCAAGACCGGGATCACGTGGGGGCACGGCTGACCCCCGCAGGCGCGGGGAGGACGCCGAGACCGCCGAAATCTGGAACGTCGCCGACGGCTGACCCCCGCAGGCGCGGGGAGGACATCACCACAATGTAGCGGTTCCGCTTGCTGTCCGGCTGACCCCCGCAGGCGCGGGGAGGACCCGCGTGGAAGGCCGGAAAGCCGGACGCGAACCGGCTCACCCCCGCAGGCGCGGGGAGGACCTTGAGGAAGTCGGAGATGGCGCCCCAGACGGTCGGCTGACCCCCGCAGGCGCGGGGAGGACCGCGCCATCGGCAGCGTGCAGCACAACCGCACCGGCTGACCCCCGCAGGTGCGGGGAGGACGTCTGCAGGTTGGCCAGCGTCATCTCGGCCAACGGCTGACCCCCGCAGGCGCGGGGAGGACGCATCCTTCCGGTCACCCGCGAGAGCGTCCAGCGGCTGACCCCCGCAGGCGCGGGGAGGACCCCATGGAGAACACGACGATGTTCCGGGCGGTCGGCTGACCCCCGCAGGCGCGGGGAGGACCAGTACAGCCAGACGCGGCGGTGGGACCCCGACGGCTGACCCCCGCAGGCGCGGGGAGGACGCGTCACCGGGTCCTACCTCGCCTGGTCGAAGCGGCTGACCCCCGCAGGCGCGGGGAGGACGCACCGGGGAGTACCCGGACGGCTCCAACCACAACGGCTGACCCCCGCAGGCGCGGGGAGGACTCCACCACCACCCCCACCACCAAGGCCGGCGGCGGCTGACCCCCGCAGGCGCGGGGAGGACTGAGGATCCGCAAGCGCGTACAGGAACCGGGGCGGCTGACCCCCGCAGGCGCGGGGAGGACGTGCTCGTGCTCTACCCGCTGCGGCCGGTCGCCGGCTGACCCCCGCAGGCGCGGGGAGGACGCTTCCTGAGCTGGGGTGATGTAGCGCCTTTGCTGTTTCTTTGCTCGAAGCATTGCCCCTTCAACATGCATATGGTGCAAGCGATCTGTTGATGTGTCAAAAAATCTAGGACATCGTGCCACGTGTCGGTAGCACTGGGCTGAATGTGGTCAACTCCGTGGGCGGAGCTGGTTCTTTGGGCCTGCGGTGGTGGCAGCTGATCCTGGGCGAATGCAGGGCTGCCGATGGCGCCCCGGCTCCATGACCTGGGCACTCGGCTCACCTGCCCGCTCTCCGGTAGATTCTGCGGCCTGCTGATCGGCACACGAAGCGGCCGCGGGCCGCGAGTTCGACACGGGGGGCTGAGGGGTGCGGACCGGGGGCGGGCGGGATCGGCGGGTGGAGGACCTGCTGGAGTGCTGGCGGGCCATCGAATTGTTCAGCCCGCCGAAGATCCCGGAGGTGCCGCGCAAGCGCCGCTCGGGCAGGCCGCGTGCCTCCGACACGCCCGTCGTGGACCTCACGCCGGCTGCGGGCCGGGCTGCGCCGCTGCTCCCGTGGGCGTCGGAGCATCCGGAGACGGCGGCGTGGCGGGCGCCGCGGGGCAAGGTGTGGCGGCACGAGGTGTACGGCGGGGTGTTTGACCTGGAGCGGCTGCGCCAGGCGATGATCGCGGTGCTGCCGGAGGGCACCGACCCGGATCCGGGGGTGCCACAGGAGGAGCTGGTGCTGTCGGGGCGGAGCGCGATGTTCGCACTGGTTCTGGACGAGTACGGGCGGCCGGTCGAGGGCACGTCGGTGGTTTCCGCGTGCGCGTGGGCGACGGGCAGGCTCTTCGACCCGGGACCGTCGGCGCCGGGGTGGCTGGACGGCTTCGAGGAGCTGAACGAGGCGTTCGAGGTCGCGGTGGGGCAGCTGACCGCCACCCCGATCCCCTACACCGCCGGGCACTCCGCCCTGCCACCACTCCCGCCCGGACCCCCGGGCTTGCTGGGTCTACCGCTTCCTCGGCCCGCGAACCCGGCGCCCGTACCGGAGACGGCAGCCCCGCCGCGCAGCTGGCAGCAGCTGCTCGCCGAGATCCTGGGCGGCGCCGCGGTGGCGGCGGTCGGCGCGCTGTTCGGCGAGGTCGCCGGCGCCGCCGTCCAGGGGGCGACGGAGCCGCTGGTGCGCCGCGTCGCGGACTGGGTGGCGGCCCGCCGCCCGGCCCAGGACCGCCCCGCCGAATACCACTTCCCCACCACGGCGGGCCCCGTCGAGCCAGCCCCTGCTCCCGCCGTATCCCAGCCGCCGCCCTTCCACGAGTCCGAGGCCGGGACCAGCGCCGAGGCGGACGCCATGGCCGACCCCGGCCCGCGCCCCGTGGCCTTCGCCGACCTCGTCGCCCTGACCGCCCAGATCGCTGACCTCTGCGGCGTCCAGCACCACCTCGACCCGCGCGTCATCCGCGTCCGCAGCCGGCTCGTCCACCTCCCTCGCGACCCGAAGGCCAAGCCCGCCGTCACCCCGCCGTTCCTCAACAGCTTCCTCCCGCCCGACCTTGCCCGGGTCCGCGCCGCCCTCACCGTCGACAAGAGCGGCGACGACGGCAGGAACGCTAAGAACGGCAAGGACCGCCAGGACGGCACCCACGCCGGCAACGGCCTCGGCCCAGCCCTGACCGCCTACCTGACCGCGCGCCACGACGTCGCCGTCCACGCCCGCACCGACCTGCGCGAGGACCGCCGGGCCGTCCTCGACGGCGTCGCCCCCGCGCTCGTCCCCGCCGGGCGCTGGCCCGCCAAGGCGCGCTACCCGCTCGCCCTCAGCCAGCAGTTCGCCGTCAACCGCATGCTCGCCGAGCGCGCCGACACCGACGGCGGCCTGTTCTCCGTCAACGGCCCGCCCGGTACCGGCAAGACCACCATGCTGCGCGACCTCGTCGCCGCCCTCGTCGTCGAACGGGCCACCGTCATGGCCTCCTATCAGCGGCCCGACGACGCGTTCATCGGCCGCGCCTGGCAGGGCAAGGACCGTCAGGGCACCCACAAGCGCTACGTCGCCGCCCTGGACCCCAGGCTCACCGGCTACGAGATCGTCGTCACCTCCTCCAACAACGGCGCCGTGGAGAACGTCACCGCCGAACTGCCGGGCGCCGCCGCCCTCGACGAGCACTGGCACGGCGGCCCCGACCACTTCTCCGACCTCGCCTCCGCCCTGCTCGACGGCGCGCCCGCCTGGGGCCTGGTCGCCGCCGTACTCGGCAACAAGGCCAACCGCACCAAGTTCGGCGAGCGCTTCTGGTGGGGCCGCCTGCCGGAGGACGAGGCCGACGCCCGCACCGCCCAGGGCCTGCCCCCACTGCGCGGCATGAACTACGTCCTCGGCGACTGGATCCCGCCCAAGGCCCCCAAGCCCGCAAGCACCCCCAAACCCGCCCAGCGCGGCCGCCGCACCACCCCCGGGCCCGCAGCCCCCGCGACGCCCGCCGGCCCCGCCCAGCCGATCCCCTCCTGGCGCCAGGCCGTCGCCGCCTTCAAAGCCGCCCAAGCCGAAGTCGAACGCCTGCGCAGCGAACGCTCCCGCCTCGCCACCGCCCTGGCGGACACCGAGTCCGGACGCGGCCGACACCTCCTCGACGCCCTGCGCGCCGCCATCACCCGCGCAGACGACCGCGTGGAGGCCGCCGCGGCCCGCCACACCACCGCCACCACGACCGCCATCACCGCCGGGACGGCGGCCCTCGCCGCCGAAGCCGCCCACCAGGCCGCCACCCAACGAATCCCTGAGGCCCGCGAAGCCCTCGCCAGCGCCCGCGCCGACCTCGCCGCCGCCCGCGAACGCGCCGCCCACCACCGCCAGTACGTCGACGCCCTGACCGCCCGCTACGAAGCACTCCCCACCTCCGAACCGGGCCTGCGCACAGGCCTGCGTCGTCTGCTCCAGAGCCCCGCCGAGCGCCGCGCCGCCGAACAGCAGCACGAACGCACCCAGGCCGAGATCCTCGCCCTCCTCGTCCAGCAGCGCACCGCCCTCAACGACGCCTACGACCACATCGCCCGCTGTGTCCACGCCGAGGGCCTCGCCGCCGCCGACCTGCACACCCGCTCCACCACCACCCTCACTGACACCGCCCAGGCCGCCACCCGCGCCCGCACCCGCGAGAACGCCGCCCACACCGCGGAGTCCGCCGCCCACGAAGCCGTCCAACAGGCCCGGCGCGAAGCCGTAACCGCCCGTCGCAACCTCGAGACCGCCACCGCCGACCTCGACGCCGCCCGCCGTGCCCTGCGCCAGGCCGCCACCACCCTCCCCTCCCTGCCCCTCGACTGGACCCACCTCGACGACCACGAACAGGAACTCGGCTCCCCCTGGTCCGACGAGGCCTGGTGCACCGCCCGCAGCGACCTCTTCCTGCGCGCCCTCGACCTCCACCGCGCCCTCGTCGCGAACACCGCCAAGAAGGTCCGCGGCAACCTCCAGGTCCTCATGGAGCTCATGTCCGGCACCAACGGTCCCGTCCCCGACGAGGAGGTACGTCGCGCCTGGCAGACCCTCTTCCTCCTCGTCCCCGTCGTCTCCACCACCTTCTCCTCCATCGGCAGCATGTTCGCCCGCCTCGGCCAGAGCTCCATCGGCTGGATCCTCGTCGACGAAGCCGGCCAAGCCACCCCCCAAGCAGCCGTCGGCGCCCTCTGGCGGGCCCGCCGCGCCGTCCTCGTCGGCGACCCTCTCCAACTCGAACCCGTCGTCACCATGCCCACCGCCCTGCAGCGCCGCCTCCTGCTCGCCCACGACGTCGACGAGGAATGGCTCCCCTCCGCCACCTCCGCCCAGGCCGTCGCCGACCGCGTCAACCGCCACGGCACCTACCTGCCCGACCCCACCGGCACCGACGACGACACCGTCTGGGTCGGCTCACCCCTGCGCGTCCACCGCCGCTGCGAAGACCCCATGTTCACCATCAGCAACGACGTCGCCTACGGCGGCCTCATGGTCTACGGCACCCACCCCCAACCCTTCCCCGACCCCACCCACGACGGCCTCCTCCCCAGCCGCTGGCTCGACACCCCCGACCCCGACCGCCCCACCGACGCCCCTTGGGGCGAGCGCGACCGCCGCGCCCTCACCTTCCTCCTCGACCAACTCGACCGCCACGGCATCACCCCCGAACGCCTGCGCATCATCGCCCCCTTCCGCGCCCTCGTCCGCGAAGCCACCGAAACCTGCCGCACCCGCCCCGGCTGGACCACCGAACTCCTCGACGAACGCTGCGCCACCGTCCACCGCGCCCAGGGCAAGGAGGCCGACGTCGTCATCCTCCTGCTCGGCGCCGGCCGCCGAGGCGCCCGCGAATGGGCCGCCCGCACCCCCCACCTCCTCAACGTCGCCGCCAGCCGCGCCAAACGCCGCCTCTACGTCATCGGCGACCGCGCCCTGTGGGCCCCGCTGCCCCACTTCGACGTCCTCGCCGACGAACTGCCCGTCTACGACCACATCGGCGACCGCGACACCTGGCGCCGCGACGACCCCGAACCGCCGAACGTGTCCGCGTAGGACGTCCGTCGACGACGGTTTCGCCAACCGTCGGCGACCCTTCGGGCAGAAATGTGACCAGACGAGGCACGGCGAACCGGTCCGGGAACCGTCCATCCGCACAGACGTGATCGAGTAGTAGGTCGGGCCGGCCTGAGTATCCGTACTCAGGCCGGCCCGGCCGCAGCTGCACGAGCATGGGGGCATGCGCCCAGCAGCGACCCCGAAGACCGGCATCACCGCCGTCGCTCCCGCCGTCCGCCTCGCCGGCTCACCCCGCAGCAGCTCCAGGACGAGGTCGCCGCGCGCATCCACCATCAGCCGCGGCAGCCCGCCTCGTTAGAGTTCACGCCGTCACATTCACTTCCACGGGGATTCCTTCATGCGTACCACCTACCTGCTGCGTGCGGCCGTGCCGACGACCGCGGCGCTCGCCCTGATGCTGACCGCCTGCGGACCGGACCAGAGCGGCGGCGACGCCGCTGGCACCGGGCCGTCATCGGCCCCGGCCAGCGCGGGCGCGCCCTCCAGCCCCAGCGCCGACTTCGGCGGCCGGACGGACGCGACCAGCACCAGTGCGCCGACCATCACGGCTTCCACCTCCGCCCCCACCCAGGCCGGATCGAGCCCGAGCGCCACCAGCGCCGGCTTCCCGGGCGCACTGGCTGTCGGCGCCAAGGCTCAGGGCACCTACACCGACCACGAGAAGGGCGACATCTCGGTCGGCATCGCCATGACGGGCGTGGTCAAGGGCGACGCCTCCGACCTGGCCAAGTTCCTCAAGCCGGAGGATCTGGCCGGGAAGACCCCGTACTACGTGAACGTCACCTACACCCACACCGGCGGCAACGGGATCTTCGAGCCCTACTTCAACCTGCAACTGCGGGCGATGGTCAGCGACACCGACCAGGCACGCAAGGTCGACCTGCTCAGCGCCTTCCCGAAGTGCGAGAGCGACGTCCCGCAAGGCGGCAAGGACTTCGTCAAGGGCCAGAGCGAGCACGAGTGCGCGATCTACCTGGCACCGGCCGACAAGCCGCTGACGTACCTGCTGTGGATCGACAAGAGCGGCACGCCGCTCGCCTGGAAGGCCAGCTGACGGTACGGCCGGCGTGGCGCCCGAGCCGACCTCGCGCGCCACGCCCGTTCGGGACGGGTTCCCGGAGGCGGACCCGGCGCCGAGCGGGTGGCTGGCCACCCGAGGTGACCTGCTAGCCCGTCCGGTCCGCCGAAACAGCACGTGTCCAAGACCCCAAACAGCGTCAGACACTAACTGTGGTGGGTGCGGCGAAGGGGGCTCCCCAAAGGAACCGGGCAAACTATCCCGCTGGCTGACCCCCGCGGGTGCGGGGAGGACTTGGGCGCCTGCCGAAGGATGCCTGCGGCGAGCGGCTGACCCCCGCAGGTGCGGGGAGGACCGCTGAACCGCACCGGAGAACGTGATGCTCGACGGCTGACCCCCGCAGGTGCGGGGAGGACCCTTTTTGACCTGCGACGGAACTGGGGCTTTGCTATTTCTTGACTGGCTTGCATCGGGGTGGAGGGCACGCTCATGCTGTGCACCGCGCGAGGCGTGTGCCAGCGGGATGAGCTGTTGAGCAGTCAAGGAGCATCGGACATCGTGCCATGCGCTCGCCGTCCGGTGGGTCCTGATGGGCACAACTGGAGCTTGCGGGATTCCGTCAGGTGGCAGAAAGCCTGGTGGCCTCCCCGCCAGGAATGCGGGGAGGCCACCAGGGCCGCGTCAGCTGTTCGTCGTCAGCAGCCGGTTGGCCAGGGCGTCGGCGAGGCGGTAGGCCTCGTCGGCCGAGAGAGTGCGGCAGATGGCGTCTGCCAGCTCCTCGACGTTGTGCCAGTTGACGTTGTCGAGGCTGGCGGCCGGAGCGGCCGTCGTCGGCTGTTCGTCCGACGGGGCCACGGCCCGCTGCTCCGGCATCGGGAGAGGCTCGGAATTTTCCGCGGAAAATCGCTCGGCGCTCGGAGCCGGTTCATGGTTGGGCAGCGGGCTGCGGGGAGCAGGTTCCGTCCGGTCGGCAGCGGGGGCCGGCGTCACCACCTCAGCGGCCGGGCGAGCGGCGGGCGCAGCGGGCTGCTGAACCGCGGGCTGCGGAGCCGACACGTCGGCAGGAGCCTTGGCCGCGGCCTTGGCCTCCAGCTTCGCCGCACGCCTGGCCACGACCGCGTCGGCGTCGGCCTGGAGCAGCTGCTCCAGCTCCGACGTCTGCTCGGCCAGGGACATCTCCTCGATGCCCTTCACCGAACCCAGCCGACGCGCGACGTTGATGGAGACGCCCTCCTCGCCACGCGCCTTGGCCCGCACCTGCCGCTGCAGCTCCGGGTGGAGCTTCAGCAGGTTCTTGCGGTGCGAGATCCAGCTCTGGGACCAGCCCTCCGCCTCGGCGGCCTCCTTGGCGGTCGGGTACTGCGCCACGATGAGCAGGACCGCGTTGGCCTCCTCGATCGGGTCGAAGTCCTTGCGCGCCATGTTCTCGTCGAGCGCCGCCCGCAGCAGGGTCGCCTTGGACTCCGCCACCGAGTCGTCGACGACGACCAGCAGCTGCTCGCGCCCGTACAGCTGCGCGGCGGCCCGCCGGCGGTTGCCGTTGACGATGACCACGTCCTGCGCTCCCGCGCCCAGCGCCTGCCGGTCCTCCGGCCAGAGCCGGAGGTAGGCGGCCGGGGTGACCGCGAGGCAGCTCTGCAGCTGGCGGTCCTTGATGCTCGCCAGGTCCGAGAGGTCGCCCAGCTCGTCACGCGGGTTGCGCGGGTTGGGCAGGCAGTTGGCGGTGGGGACCCACCGGGCCGGGGTGTCGTTGGCGTTCTCCACACCCGGGGCGTCGACGACCGGGTCCGCGGCCATCGAGGCGAAGGAGACACGACGGCCTGCCATCAGCGACCCCCGTACCCGAGCTCGAGCGACAGGCGGAAGAAGTCCTCGCGGGCCCGGTAGGCGGTACCGCTCTCCTTGTACTGGGTGACGACCGTTCCCTCGGCCACCGCCCGAGAGTGGATCTTGTACCGGCGCAGGACGGTCTTGGCGCGGGGCCATCCCCTCGCGGCGATGTACGCCTCGGTGTCCTCGAGGTCGGCACGGCCGTCCCGGGGGTCCCAGTTGTTGACGACGACCCGGTAGGGGATGTCCATCGGCTCGATGACCTTCTGGATGGTCCGGGCCGTCGGGTCGAAGCACAGCGGCTCGGTGATCATCGGGACCAGGACGTCGTCCGCGATCTCCAGCGCCCGGCGCAGGATCTCCTCGTCGGCCAGGGTGCCCGGCGTGTCGATGAAGATGTGTTCGTATTCGTCCTTCGCGCCGAGGACGTCGAAGGTGCACGCGGCGAGGTTGACCGTGGTGGTGGTTTTGCCGACGCCGCCCTTCTGGTTGGCGATGACGTGGATCTTCGCGCCGGTGTTCTTGAGGTGCACCAGCTGCTCGGCCTGGTCGTGCGCCGCCATGAAGTCGAAGGGCAGGTTGTCCCCCACCCGCTCGGCCCAGACGACCGCGGACCCCTGGGGGTCGGTGGACACGACAAGCACAGATGGCTTCATGATGTTCCGTTCTCTCCGTGGGCTTCCCGGGCGGTGCGCCCGGTACTGCGGATGCCCGCCGCTCAAAGCCGTGGGTGGCGGACTGGAACAGCATTCCAGATGATCGACTCGGAGCCTGACGCGACCCGCGTGTGTTGGAGCACAATGGCCGGCTTGCGAGGTCTGGGTTTCCGCGGAAACCCAACTGTTCGTCTGACGGCCTGTCCGGCTTTCGGTTTCCCGTGCGGGGCGATGTCCGGGCGGCGGTGGGGGGAACGGAATGCGTAAGGAGATTGCCCGAGATTGCGGCCTGGACGGCGAAGTGCCTGAGAAGCCAGCCGGTTTCCCTTGAAGCGAGGAGTGTTCTGTATGCGGATCTTGAGGTGCTCGACGCCCTGAGGCAAGGGAGCGTGGCGCGATGACTGGTGTTGCGTGACAGCTGAACAGGTTGGCATGCTGTTGCCAGCAGCTGGTTCGCTACATGTGGTCAAGAGGTTGCACAAGCGTTACATCGCTGTATGTCAGAAAGTGTCCTGGTCGTGACCGGCAAGGCCTGGTCCGAGCCCGGCGTCACCTTCACCTGGAAGAGCGAGTCCGGCACCACACCCTACTGTCAGATGGACGCGCCGACGGGCTGGACGCCCCAAGTCGCCCACGCCGGGCACGCCGTGATCGACGGCCGGCCGGTGACCGCCATCCTCGACTGGGACGACCGGCGCCGCCCGGGGAAGGTGCTGACGGTCAACTTCGCCGGGTACTTCGACACGAGCATCCACGGTTGGCGGGCCTGGTCGCGGGACATCGTCCGCGTCGTCGACTGGGCCGACCCCGACCGGCCGAGGCTGCTCACGACGGCCGTCCCCATCTAGACCAGCGGTCAGTCGGCGCGGCCGTCCCGGATCGAGTCCGGCTCGCTACGCCGTTGCTCGTGGCCCTTGCCGTCACCGGCGACCCGGACCGGGCGCCGTCCCCACGCCGCGGGCCGGTCACGTGGCGGCGATGTCGTCAAGGGGCAGGGTGGCGGAGGGGCGGGCGGTGGGGTTGAGGCGCAGGAGTCCGCCGGGTAGTTCGGCGGCGATCTGGCGGCCGGTCAGCAGCCGGTAGCCGGGCCAGTCGGTGGGGAGGAGGCGGGGAGAGGTGTAGGCGGTGACGGTGCCGGCCGTCTCGGGGTGGGGCTCGACGTAAAGTCCGGGGCGCTGGGGGTGGGCGAGGACGGCGAGGGGGGTGTCGCGCAGGGCGGTGAGGAGGTCGTCCTCGGGTCCATGGCCGGTGGCGGCGGCCTGGAGGCAGGCCTCGGCGTCGTTCTCGGGCTGGTACATGCCCAGGGCCCTGGGGGAGGGGCGGTAGTCGGGGTTGCCGGTCCAGGTGAGGTCGCCGAAAGGCCCGACCTCCCACCAGCCGAGGATGCCGTGCAGGGGGACCTGCCCGTTGGGGTCGAAGGCGGGGTCGATCTGGTAGATCCATTTGCCGGGCGCGGAGAGGGCTCGTTGGCGCAGCGCGTCGGTGATGGGCGGGGCGGGCGGCCCGGCGGACGGTTCGGTGGGCTGGGGGGTGGTCACGGTGTGTCCTCGATCATGGGGTTGGCCGGGTTACATAGGGCGGTTGCACGGCTCCGCCGAAGACGGGTGGGCTGCCGGGTGGCGGGGTGTAGTACGGGTTCTGTACCGGCGGTCCCCAGGTCTGGTTGACGGGGTTGAACTCGCGCCAGGACTTGATGTGTTCGAGGTTGATGCCGCCGGGGAAGGCGACCTCGCCCTCGTTCTTGTGCGGGTTGTCCTTGACGGTGGCGTTGACGTCGATGCCTCCGGGGGCGTCGACCTCGTACATGTACTTCCTACGGAAGTCGGGCATCTGGGACGGGTCCCGGGTGGTGCCGACGAACGCGGACTTGTCCTGTTCGATCACGTAGCCGCGCAGGTCCGTGTTGTGGGTGTTCCACGGGGTGAGGCCGTTGTTGGCCTTGATCTCGGACGGCGGGCGGTCGTCCAGCCGGTACAGGGGTTCGTTGCTGCTGCGCCAGGTGACGTCCCCGAGGCCGGACAGGTCGACGCCGGACACGGCGGCGGTCTGCGCGGCGGACTTCTCCCCGGCCTCCTTCGCGGCCTGGGCCGCGGCCTCCTGGGCGGCCTTCTCGGCGGCCGCTTTCGCCGCCTTCTCGGCTGCTTCCTTCGCGGCCTGTTCGGCGGCCTGCTTGGCCATGACAGCGGCGGCCTCTTCGTCGGACATCGCCACGGCGCCGCCGCCTCCGGTGGCGCCGCCGACGAGCAGGTTGCCGATCAGCTTGCCGCCGGCCTCGGCCGGGTCGGACCCCCAGCCGCTGCCGACCAGGCCCTTGACCAGTTCGGACGGGTGGTTCACGGCGCTGCACAGCCCGGTGGCGAGCCCCGACAGCCCGGTGGCGTACTCGGCCGGGTGGGTGAGGTTGTAGGGGTCGAGCGGGTTCAGGCTCCGGGCGAGCCGGCTGAGGTCGGAGGCGCCCTTCACCACGCCGCCCACGAGGTGGAGCCCGGTCGACGGGATGGTCTTCGTCTCGTCCAGGAGCTCGGCCTTGAGGATCTGGGTCCGGCTGGGCATCGCCGGGGCGGCCTGGGCGAGCGCGGTGATGGCCGCCAGCGCGGTGCGGGCGGCGGCGTCGCGCTGGGTGCGGGCGGCGTCGAGCTTGTCCTCGGCCTCCTTGAACTGCGCGACCGCCTCCGCCGGGGGCGAGAACTCGCCGGGCTTGGCCGGCGGGTCCCCCTGGCGCTGGTCGGCCGGGGTCGCGTTGTAGGCCTTGAGCCGCAGGTCGTACGTCATCGCGTCGTTCATGAAGGTCTTGGCGGCGGCGTCCGTCTTCTTCTGCGCCTCCTTCCAGATCCTGACGGCGTCCTTGGCCTGGTCCTGCGCCCAGCTGACGGTGTGGCCGTAGGCGGTCAGGGCACTGCCGGCCTTCGCGCAGGCGTCCGCGGCCGTCAGCCACAGTTTGGGCTGGGGGTCGAACTGGGCACGGAAGTTGTCGGCGGCCTGGCCGCTCCAGTGGTCGGTGTCCAGCCGGGACATGCCCTGGCCGGCCTTCTCGAACGCGTCGTGGAGCTTCTGCAGGTGGCCGGCGGCGTCGGTCAGCTTCTTGGCGTCCCCGTGCAGCAGTTCCCTCGGGTCGTCGCTCTGGCCGAGCTGGCGCTCGGCGACCTTGAGGCCGGCGTCGTCGGCGGCGTCGTCGCCCCAGCCGCTGACGGTCTGACCCGCGCCGCGCAGCCCGGCCTTGTCGAGGGCGGACCCGGCCAGGTGCGCGCCCTTCTGGAAGCCCTTGGCCGCGATCTTCGTCCCGCTGTCCACCGCCCCGTCGACCATGTCGATGGTGTCGTCGAGGAATCCCACGGCGTCACTTCTCCTTGGGCGGGTCGATCCGGCCGGTGACCACGCCAGGCCCCTGGGTCAGGTCCTTGCCCAGGTCGCTCCACTGCTGCTTGATGTCGGAGCCGGCCTTGTCGAAGGACTTGCCGGAGAAGTCCGGATGCATGACGTCGTTGATCGGGTTGTCGCCCAGCACCTGCGACCAGGACCTGCCCTCGATCTGCTCGTCGCTCTGGTGCGGGTTGCCGAACACGGTCGCGAACACGTCCTTGGACAGGCCGCTCGCGTACTGCTCCTGGTCGTGATACCAGCCCGCCGCCAGATCGAGCTTGCCGGCCATGTCGTTGCCCTTCGCCACCAGCGACCGCACCCCCCACTCCCAGCGATCGCAGAACTCCTTGAACTGCGCCGCCAGTTCGCTGGACCCGGCCTCCATCCCGGTCACCTCCAGCTGGCTGAAGCCGCGCCCCGTCTCCGCGTACTCCGCCACGCCGATCGCCTTCAGCTCGGCGATCACCCCGTTGAGGCCCGCCGCCACCTGCTTCAGCGCCTCCGGGTCAGCCCCGTAGCCGTCCCCCAACGCCCACACCCCCCGTCAGCACCGGCCCGTCCAGGGCCACCTCGTCAGGCACGATCCCGCGCACCGGCGGCAGCAGCATCGGCTCCCCGCCCGCCACGTCCAGCGCGATCCCCCCGGGCACACCCAGGCCGGGCACCGCGACGTCCAGCAGCCGGCTCCCCAGCACCGTCAGGTACGGGAACCCGGCCAGCGGCAGGTCCTTCGAGCGCACGAACACCGCCAGCTCCTCCTCGGACGAGAACGCGAGGATCCAGCGCAGACCCCTCTCGTCCGCGGTCCACACCGCCTCAGCGCCCCACAACGGCACCAGCACCGCGCTCAGCCGGAACTGCGCCAGCAGCACCGCCGGATCCCCGGCCCCCGCACGCAGCATCCGCACCTGGTGCACCAAACCCGCGTTCTGCAACGCCACCCCCGGCCGGAAACGAATTGCTCCCGAACCATACAGGGGAGGGTGAGCCGGTGGCTCCGGCTAGTCCCGGACTTCGCACATGGGGTTTTAGGTCTCCAGCCAGCGGGGTCGGGTTTCGTCAATGCTGAGGAGTTCGAGCAGGTGTGCTTGGAC
>NZ_JBHVVI010000067.1:0-50540 GCF_042883685.1 Kitasatospora sp. NPDC058190 | reverse complement strand
CGCCGACCAGACGACGGCCGAACCGGTGGCCGTCGAACCACCCACACCCGCCCTGACCAGGTAATCAGCACCTCCCACCCAGCGGGGGAAGCTCAGCCGACCAGGTGATCACGGTCAAGGCGGACGGCACCCGCGCCACCGTGACCCTGTGGGTTCGCCAGGACGGCGTCTGGCGCTCCCTCGACTCCACCACTGACGCGCGCATCGGGTCCGGCGGCGTGCACGACGGCCCCACCCGCGTCCAGGGGACCGGGACCACACCGACCGGCACCTACACCATCACCCAGGCCTTCGGCATCTCCCCGGACCCGGGCACGAAGATGCCCTACCACCACGTCACCGCGCACGACTGGTGGGTCCAGGACCCCTCCTCTGCCCATTACAACCGCATGCGCACCGACTCCGAGGGCGGCTTCCACCTCACCGAACAGGGTCCCCTCGGCAGCGAACACCTCATCAACTACCCCGTCCAGTACGACAACGTCCTGGTCATCGACTTCAACACCTCCCCCGTGGTGAAGGGCCGCGGCGCCGGCATCTTCCTCCACGACCTCGGCCCCCAGGCCGGCGCCACCGCCGGCTGCGTCGCCGTCCCCGCCGCCTTCATGGCCCGGACGATGCAGTGGATCGACCCCGCCGACCACCCCGTCATCGCGATCGGCTAGATGCGATACCGGTGTGCCGTTCCAGTTCGGGACCGTGCGTGACGAGCCGCGCGACCTCCTCATAGCCCTGCCCGCAGAACAAGCACATCGCGAGAACGACGTGCACGACCCCCGCGCAGGCAGTAGCCGGTGACGCTTCTCAACCCGGCCGCACTCCGCGACCACCTCGTCGACCAACTCCGGCGAAAACGCCCGGGTCAGCACCCCCAGCGCGATCCGATCCGCGAACCGATCAACCCCGACGACTTCACCTGTCCAGGCCTTGGCGCAGCCGGACCGACGACCAAGAGCCACCAAGGTCACTGGTATCGCAGCTAGCCGGACGAGGCGACCGCGCTCAGAACGGCCTGGACCGAGACCACCGTGACCGTGTCCGTGGCCCGACCGCCGCAGATGTAGGCCTGGAGTCCGTCGGGACTGACCGCTATTCCGAACGCGGAGTCGCCGATGGGGACAGAGTGCGCCTTCTGGGTGGCTGTATCGATGACGAGCAACTCGGCCTGCTCACCGAGGCTTGAGCTCGTGGAGAGGGCGTGCCGCCCGTCCGGTGTGAAGACCACGCCGACCGCAGCGCAGCCGATGACGATCGGGGGCCCGGGAACCTGGGTGTTGGTCGCGGTGTCCAGGACGAGTGCCAGGCAGGTGCTGTCGGGCAGCACGTAGGCGCGGCGACCGTCAGGGCTGATCGCGATGCTGACGAGGCCGCCTATCTCCAGGGGGTCGGAGTTGCCCGTCACCGAGTCCGTCGCGGCGTCAATGATCGTCAGCTGGTCTGACCCGGCCCGCGCCACGTAGGCGCGACGCCCGTCGGGTGTGATCGCCACTGCGAACGGGAATTCGGACACGGCGATGGTTCCGGTGACGACGTTGCTGCCGGTATCGATCACGCTGACCAGACCGAGTACGGGGTGCGTCACGTAGACGCGGCGTCCGTCCGGGGTGATCGCCAGCCCCTGCGGTTCGTTTTCCACGGTGACAGTGGCGGTAGTGGAGCCGGAGGCCACGTCGACCACGCTCACGGTTCCTGAACCGTTGTTGGCCACATAGAGGCGACCACCGTCCGGGGTGATCGCCACCCCTGTGGGGCCCACGCCGACGGATATGGTGCTCAGCACAGGTATTGACGGAGTCACTGGCCCCTCACTCCGATTCGTTCTCCGGTCACGCCGATGGCGGGACGTGCGAAGCGGCCGGTCCCGCGCCGACCAGGATGACCACCCCGACCTGTTGCGGTCGGCGACGCCCGGATACACCTTTGGGCTGCAGGAGGTTCCGGCCCCGTCGTTGACGTCGACCACCACGAAGCCGGGGCCGGACAGCGGGCCGGCGGCCGGTGGTCATCGGCGGATCATCTCCGGGGAACGGCGGGACCGGGGCCGCTTGCCATCATTCCGCGCCCGACTCATCCCCGCCCGTCGGGCGCACTCGAACTGCTGCGGGACCACGTGCAGGGAGCAGTGACACCTCGCACGTCGCGGGCACCCGTTGTGGCCCGGCGCCGTCCCGGCCAGTGAGGGACCGGGCGCCCGTAGGCCTCGGCGCGCTCACGCAGGGTGATGGTCTCCGCCTCCCAGCCGAGGCCGTCCGGCCGGCGACGGGTCCTCCGGCATCTCCCCCGCCCCGGACGGCTCGACCCGTCCCGCCGCATTGAAGCGGTCGCGGATGGTGCTGTGGCCAAGGGCGAGGTCGACGAGGTCGCGGACGGCGACGCAGAGGACGGGTGACGGCGAGAAGCGGCTGGCTCGTGGGCTACGGGCGAACGGCGATAAAATGACCCAAATCGGAGTCCTGGCTTCCGGGCCCAGGCTGCCGATCGATCTGCGTGACCCCGGGGAGCGGCATTGTGGCGAGGTCTCCTGAGGAACGCGGCGAGAAACGCGGAGTCCCGCACTGCACTGGTGCGCGGGCCAGGTTGCTGCGCATGCTGCCTGCTCTGCTGCTGTTCATCGGCCTGGCCGTCGGCCTCTTCACGCCCCGCGATGTCAGGCCGGACGCCATCCTCGCCACAGCCATGGTTGCTGCCGCCGCGCTGCTGCCCCTGTGGGGAACCGTGCTCACCGGAGTGGGCGCGTGCGCCATCTTCGTCGGCCTCATGGTGGACTTCCATGCGCTGCGCGATGCGACCGCCTACTCCGAGCTGGCCTCCCTCACGGCGATTGCGGCATTCGCCGTCTTCCTCAACCGTCTGCTGGACCGACGCGCCCACCAGCTGATTCAGGTCCGCTCGGTGGCTGAGGCCGCCCAGCTGGCGGTGCTGCACCCGGTACCACGCCACCTCGGACACGTCACGCTGGAGAGCCTCTACCTGGCCGCCGCGGCGGAGGCGCGGATCGGCGGCGACCTGTACGAGGCGATACGCACCCCGCACGGCGTACGGCTGCTCATCGGCGACGTACGCGGCAAGGGCCTGCTCGCGGTGCAGACGGCCGCGGCGCTACTCAGCGCCTTTCGCGAGGCCGCCCACGACTCGCCCGACCTGCCCCACCTCGCGCGCCGCCTGGAGACGAGCATGAGCCGCCACGCCTCCCAGTACCCGGGAGTCCCGGGCTCGGAGATCGCCGAACGTTTCATCACCGCGCTCCTCGTCGAGATCCCGGACGACGAACCGGTCGTCCGGACCGTCACCTGCGGCCACCCGCCCCCACTGCTGCTGCACCGCGGCGGGGTCCGGAAGCTGCAGCCCGCCGCCCCCTCGCCGCCGCTCAACCTGGGCATGCTGGTGAGCGGCGGCTACCACGTCGATCTCGCCCCTTTCCATCCAGGAGACCAGCTCCTGCTGTACACCGACGGGGTCACCGAGACCCGCGACCGCTCCGGCGCCTTCTACCCCCTCACCGAACGCATCCGCTCGTGGAGCGGCGAGGCGCCCCACCAACTCCTCGACCACCTCCATCGCGACCTGATGGCCTACAGCGGAGGCGAACTCGACGACGACATCGCTGCCCTCGTCGCCCGGCGGCGCCCGAGCCGCCGAGCCTGAGATGAGGCTCTGAGCTGCGCAGGTTCCAGGCGCCGGAACTCGTTCGAGGTGCCGTCGGGTCCGCGCCGGATACGACAGCCGCGTTTCCGCTTCACCGAGGTGTGGGCGGGATGTCGGGCAGGAGGCTGGTCCCGGCGTCACCGGTGGCGAGGTCACCGCGCGTGGATCGACGCCGCGCAGGTTCAGGCGTCCGACCGGCTCGAACAGCTCTCGCAGGGCAGCCACGGCCAACCGCCCCCGGACCGGCCGTGTCGGTCGGCCCGGGGGCGGACCCGTGGGGCGGCGGTGTTCGACAGGCGTTCAGCCGACAGGCAGCTCGAACCCGAGGGCGGTCAGGGCCTCCTCGGCTGCCTGCTGGTCCTGCTCGTAGCTGCCGCCGGAGATGCCGAGTCCCCCGACACACCGGCCGTGGTCCGTGATCGGGTATCCCCCGCCGACCGCCATCAGGCGTGGGTGGCCGGCCAGCGGTGCGATCCGCGGGTTGGTCAGGTAGTCGTTCCACGCGTGGGTGGACGTGTGGAAGGAGGCCGCAGTCCAGGCCTTGTCGAGCGCGACCTCGGCGGTGAGGAAGGGTGCGCCGTCGGCGCGGTCGAAGGCCCGCAGGTGGCCGCCCTGGTCGGTGACGGCGACGGCAGCCGTGAAGCCGATCCGGGCCGCGGCCGCGTGCACCGCCGCGATCAGGGCACCGGCGGCGGCCTGAGTGATCGTGGGGGCGGGGGCCGTTTTCTGGAGCGTGTCAATGTTCATGAAGCTTCCTTCGTTGCTGTGCCGTACGGCGGCGCGCAGCGGTCGGGGGTCACCGCAGCGGCGAGGCCGGGGTGGGGGTGACGCGGGTGACGACGGACTTCTCGGGGATCAGCAGGCCGTGGACGACCGGGCCGATCTCGTTCTTCCAGCGGTCGTGCTGGTAGACCGCCGCGTACAGGGCCTCGCTCTGGGCCTCGTCCTCGAAGCGACGGATCCACACGTAGCCGTCCTCGTCCTGGGCATCGACGAAGGAGGCGGTCACGTCCATGCCCAGCGAGGCCTGGAACGGCATGACCACGTCCTCCATGTAGCGCACCCACTCCTCCCGGCGTCCGGGCTGCGCCTGGTAACGGCGAATCTCGTAGTACACGGTGTCACTCCAAAACACTTGCCGGAATGGTCAGTTGGCGACAGCGAGGACGAGCTTGCCCCGGGTGCGGCCGGCCTCACCGCGGGCGTGGGCCGCGCCGGCCCGCTCGAGCGGGAAGGTCTCCTCCACTTCGACGGCGACCTTCCCGGCGTCGATCAGCCCGGCGATCGTCGTCAGCGCCGCACCGTCCGGCTCGACCAGGAACGGGGTGACTCGCACGCCGGCCGCCTCGGCGGCCTGGGCCAGCTCCGTGGAGACCCCGGCCGGGATCGCGACCAGCAGGCCGCCGGGGCGCAGCACCTTCAGCGAGCGGGTGCTGGTCCGGTCATGGGCATCGCCCACCAGGTCGATGACGACGTCGACGTCGGCGGCGGCGTCCTCGAAGCGGGTGGTGGTGTAGTCGATGGCCTCGTCCGCGCCGAGCTCCTTGAGCCAGGAGTGGCGGGCGGCGCTGGCGGTGGCGATCACGTGGGCCCCCAGGTGTCGGGCGAACTGGACCGCGAAGTGGCCGACCCCGCCGGCGGCAGCGGTGATCAGGACGCGCCGGCCGGCCTGCACGTCGGCGGTGTCGACCACGGCCTGCCAGGCGGTCAGCGCCGCCAGCGGCACGGCGGCGGCGTGCACGTGGTCGAGGGCGGCCGGCTTGCGGGCGAACTGCCGGGCCGGGGCGGTCACGTACTCGGCGTAGGCGTTCGCGGCGCGGGGGAACCAAGGCATGCCGTAGACCTCGTCGCCGACCTTCAGCGTGGTGACACCGAAGCCGACCTCCTCCACCACACCGGACACGTCCCAGCCGAGGGTGAACGGCGGCTCACCCAGCAGGCCGGCCATACCTGTCCCGCCGCGGGTCTTCCAGTCCACCGGGTTGATGCCGGCGGCGTGCACCCGCACCAGCACCTCGGTGGGCAGCGGCTTGGGGCGGGGTACCTGCTGGACCCGCAGCACCTCCGGGCCGCCGAAACCGTCCTGAACCACCGCGCGCATCGTGTCTGCGGACATGCGTCATCTCCTGAAAGAGGATTCTGCGGAAGGCCGTTGGCGGTCCTCCCGTTGACGTCGACGACGCTATCCCCGGGGGTATAGTTACCTTCAAGGTCTATTACTTCCCATTGGGAAGTAACCTGGTGAGGAGCGCAGGAAATGACGACCAGCTGCCCCAGCGGCCAGCACTCCCATCACGACGTCTACGCCGCCCAGTGCCCCTGCCGCGCACTGCTCGACCTGCTGGCCAACAAGTGGTCCGCACTGGCCATCGGCGCCCTCGAGGACAGACCCCAGCGCTTCGGAGAGCTCCAGCGCAAGCTCCAGGGCGTCAGCCCCAAAGTCCTCACCCAGACCCTGCGCCGCCTCGAGGACGCCGGCCTCATCGACCGCACCGTCTACCCCGCGGTCCCCCTTCACGTCGAGTACTCCCTCACCCCCCTCGGCCGGAGCGCCGCCGTCCCCCTCAACCACCTGCGCAACTGGGTCGAGGAGAACATCGACCACGCCTTCCGGCCCGAGCCGGTCGATCAGTAGCAGGCCAGGGCGACGTACCGGCGGAGCACTGGAACGGCCCGCGGACCGCACATGTGAGCGCGTACGGGCCGTCGTGCCCAGTCGGTCGAGCACGGGCGGGGCGATGCGGAGGCCACGACGCCCACGCGCGCACGGGTGCACAGGGTCCGTGCCCGGCACCGCGCCGACGCGCCCCGGGGATGGTTGGCGTCCGTTCGGGTGAAACCGGGCGCCCGGCCGGCGCAGCCGGGGTTGCGCCGGGCGGGTGGGTGATGATGCCGGATGGTTCGCCCGAGAACTGTTCCATCGGGGGCATTTGACCCCCCGGTCCGGGCGGACTCCCCCCGTGAGAGAGGAGCGTGATGACGGTTCCAGCTGTGACACAGGAGGCCGAGGATTTCGCCGACCCCTGTGTGCCCCTGACCGCTTCCCCGCGTTCGACCTGTACGCCACCGGCATGGCCGAGCGCTATCTGGAGACCGCCCGACAGCAGGTCGGCCCGGCCGCGTTCGCGGAGTTCCGGGCCGCGTGGTCGGTGGCCGCCTCGGAGCGCGGCGGTCCGCAGGACCTGTCGCCCGTCCACCTGGAGGTGGCCCGGGCGCTGGCGTACGTGTGGCTGACCGGTGCCTGGCCGCGGCTGGCGCCGGCCGCGCACGCGGCGCTGCGCCGTCAGATGGCCAACGAGGAGTTCGTGGTCACGCCGGAGGCGTACGTGGAGGGCCTGGTGTGGCGGACGTTCCACGGTCATCCGGCCGGGGCGAAGCCGCCGGGCTTCGGCACCTGGGCGGTCAAGCCGCCGGCCCGGCCCACCGCCGACGGGCTGCGCCGGGACCTGGGCCTCGGCGAGGAGTTCGTCTGCCGCACGCGTCTGGAGTCCGAGGGCACCGGTGCCCCGACTCATGGCCGTCCGGCACCCGGCTGCTTCGCACGCCGTGGCCAGGGGACGAGGGCCGCTGGGGCCCAGGGCCGTCAGAGCGGGCTGAGGCGGGCCTCGGGCCGGCGGGAGCCGTCACCACTCCATGCCGCGCCTGGCGAGGACCGCCATCGCCAGGGCCGCGGGCAGTTCGACCAGCAGGGCCATGGCCAGCGACACGTACCAGGCGCTGCCGCCCTCCGCCGTCATCACGTCGAACCAGGCGTCGAGCAGCAGCAGCGTGGCGGTGGCGGCGCCGGTCAGGGCGACCAGGCGCGAGCGGCGGAGCAGGAGCAGCGCGGTGGCGATCAGGCCGGTGCACTGGAGCAGGTCCATCCCGATCCACACGGTGGACCAGTTCCTGACCTCGGCCTGCCCGCGGGTGGTCGATCCGAGCACCAGGATCCACCCGAACAGCAGCGCCGCCACCACCACCAGCCCGCCGGCCACCGCCTTGCGCGGGCGCTCCGAGGCCGGGGCGTCCGCGCCGAGGCGGTCGAGCAGGGCGTGCAGCGGTCGGGGGGCGCGTATCTGACGTTCCATGATCGGAAACCTACCCCCCTCAGCTCGGTGTGCGCCCGACCCGAGATCTGGTCAACCGAGTACGCCGACGGCATCGGCCCCGAGGAGTTCGCCCGGTCCAAGCGGAACCTGGTCCGGATCGCCGACCTCCAGCGCCGGGCCGCCGCCGAGCGCTGAGGAGTTCGCGCACGACGGCCCGGTGCCGTGGGTCCGCTCGGACCCCACCGCACCGGGCCGTCGGTCATTCGCCGCGGCGGCCTCGTCAGCCGACGGTCAGCCGGAACGGCCCGGCCAGCACCGAGTAGCCGTCGTTGGCCAGGTAGTACGCGTCGTAGCCGCCCGCGCCGTTCAGCTTGCCGGTGGAGAAGGTGACGGCACCGCTCTGGTTCGGCGTGTAGGACCAGGTCAGAGCGGCACGGGAGCCGGGGGTGACGCCCGCCGGGTAGATGCCGACCCAGTTCTTCGGGCCGGCCTGGGCGGTGGTCGGCAGGGCGTACTGCAGGGTGACGTTGCCGCCGTTGGCCACCGCGTTGAGGTCGCCGGTCAGCGTCGGGCCGGTGGCCGTGGAGGGGGCGAAGGCGGCGTTCAGCGGCGTGGCGTAGGTGTCGTTGCCGGTCAGCCCGGGCAGGCCGAGGGCGGACTCGATGGTGCGGCCGATGCCGTAGTGGTCGTAGTGCAGCGGGCTGCTGGTGCCGGCCGGGACGGTTCCCTGCGAGCCGACCAGGACGGTGGCGAGGTGGTTGTAGCCCTCGCTCTGGCTCTCGTCCCAGGTCAGGATGAGCAGCGAGCGCTGCTGGGTCCAGGCCGGGGAGGACAGCACCGGGGCGAGGGTCTGCTGCAGCCAGCCGTCCTGGGTCTTCAGGCTGGTGGCGCTGCCGTTGCCGGAGGCCTCGCCGTCGTAGTAGTCGTCGGCGGCGATCCAGGAGAAGTTCGGCGTGGTGGCCGCCGACTGCAGGTCGGCGGTCAGCTGCGAGGTGTCGAACAGGTGCGCCGCGCAGCGGGCCGGATTGCCGCTGACGTCGGTGTAGTTGATGAACGGAGCGTCGTCGGGCATGTAGTAGCTGTCGTAGTTCTTGTTGGTGTTGCAGGGCGTGCCCATGCCCTGCTCGTAGGCCTTCCAGGTCTTGCCGGCGTCCTCGATGGTGTCACCGAGGTGGCGCTGCGGGGAGTTGATGTTGGGCCAGTAGGTGGCGCCCTTGGTGTAGGTGTCGCCGCCGGCGACGGCGAGGTAGTTCTCGTCGCTCGGGTGGTAGACGCCGTGGGAGTCGGTGAGGGTGGCGCCCTGGGACATCAGGCTGTGGATGTACGGCGTGTCCGTCGGGTCGTTCATGATCTGGGAGTAGTCGGTGTTCTCCATCATGACCGTGAACACGTGGTCGTAGCCCGGCACGGCGGACACGGGCGGGGTCAGCGACGCGGGCGCGGTGACCGGGGTGTCGAGGGTGAGCGAGAGGTTGTCCAGGTAGCCGGTCTCGCTCGAGGTGGACAGGAACTGCACCTCGACCTGGATCGACCGGGTCCCGGCCGGGACGGATCCGGTGGCACCGCGGGAGAGGAACTTGGTGCTCAGGCCCCGGTCGGTGGCGGAGACGGTGGGCAGCTTGGCGGTCGTGCCGAGCGGGGCGCCGCCCGCGTCCTGGAAGTGCAGGCTGACCGCGACGTAGCCGCCGTAGGTGGTCCAGCCGCCCAGCCAGCCCGCGAGGTTGTAGTGCACCCCGCCGCCGTCGATCGCGGTGGCCGCCGAGGAGACGTCGACGGTCTGCGACATCGCGCCGTCGCCGAAGTTGCCCGGGCCGAAGAAGGCCTTGCCGGGGGTCTTGCCGTCGTTCGGCAGGCCGAACGAGCCCACCGAGTGGCACATCACGTTGATGCCGCCGGCCTGGACCGTCCAGCCGGGGACGGTGCTGGCGGCGCTCCAGTCGTTGGTGCAGTAACCGCCGGCCTCCGCGTCGCCGTTGACGATCAGGTTGCCGCTGCCGCCCGCCGCACTGGCGGCGGTGGGGGCGGCGACGACCAGCCCGCCGAGGAGGGGAAGGGTGGCGAGCAGCCCGCCGAGGGGGCTCCAGCGCAGTCGCATGGGGGGTACCTCGTCCTGTGGTGAGGGTGAGTGCCATGGCTGTTCACCATGAGCGGGACATAAGTACCGGTCGGCGCTGTCCGGCGGAAGAACGCCGGTCGAACTTGACCAGACAACTTTGCGCGCGCCCATGGCCGTTCGGGCCCGGAGGAGTTGTCCGCACCCCCTTCCCCGGCCGGAGCGGGGCGGTGAGGCGGCCGCTCAGGCTTTGAGCACCCGCACGCCGGTGTCGGTGATGGCCTGCTCCTGCTCGTCGGAGATCCCGGAGTCCGTCACCAGGTCGTGGACAGCGGTGAGCGGGCAGATCGAGGCGAAGGTGACCCGGCCGATCTTGGTCCGGTCGGCCGGCACGACCGTACGGGCGCTGCCGCGCGGGAAGGCGCGGTCGGTCTGGGCCGGGCCCGTCGGGGGCCGCGTCCTGCGGTGCTGTCCGCCCGGGGGCGGCGGTGGTCATGCGTGGGTCACCTCTCCGTGGACCAGGAGGGGTCGGGCGGCCCCGCACCCGTGGGGGTGGTGCGGGACCGCCCGGGGGGGCGGGATGTCGTCGGTCACCGATCACACGAGGCATCCCGAGGGCGCGGGGCCCGCGCAAACGGTTCCACGGCCCCGCGCCCGGTGCATCAGCCGATCGCCCAGTGCTGGAGCGCCGAGCCGGTGTCGGGCTGTTGGGTGACCAGCGCGCCGTCACCGGTCGAGGCCGTGGTCAGCAGCAGGCCGCTCTTCCGCGAGGCGAGCGTGTAGCCGCCCGGCACCTGGGTGGCGGTCCACCGCTGGTTGGCGCCGCCGGTGCAGGCCCACTGGATCACCTTCGCGCCGACCGTGGTCGAACCGCCGCTGACGTCCAGGCAGAGCTTCGACTCGCCGTTGGCGATCTGGTAACTGCCGTCCGCCTGCCGGGTGAAGACCCAGTTCTGGTTCGGTCCGCCGTTCGGCCGCCAGGTGATCAGCTGGGTGCCCTGGCTGGTGGAGTGGCCCGGGTCGTCCAGGGCCTGGCCCGCGGCCGTCACCGTGCGGGTGCCGTCGAGCGGAGCCGCTCCGGTGGCCGTGAGCGTCAGGGTCTGCTCGGCGGCGGTGCGCCCGCCGCCGACGGCGCTGCCGCTGGTGTCGGTCCAACTCCGGTTCGGGGTGGTCTCGGTGAGCCTGCCGGTGGTCGCGGAGAGGCCGAGCACGAGCCCGCTGTAGCGGTTGACGATCCGCAGCTCGCCGGTCGCGGTGCCGTCGGCCGCCTTGCCGGGGATGAGGAACCACTGCTGGCCGACGCTCGGGCCGCCCGCCGCGGCGGCGCCGACGGTGGGCCGGGCACCCCAGGAACGTCCGTTCCGCGCCGAGGAGTTGACGCCGAGCAGCTGTCCGGTAGCGGTGTTGGCGATCCGGTAGGAGCCGTCGCCGTTCGCCGCGAAGGTCCAGGACTCCAGCGCGGATCCGGTCGCCGCCGGGACGGAGGTGGTGTCCGAGCCGCCCTGGACCTGGGCGAGCACCCGGCCGTCGCCGTTGGCGATCCGGTAGGCCCGGCTCACGTCGACGGGGGGCGTCACGGGCGTGGCGGGGTCGATGGTGACGTTCACGTACTCGCCGGAGGAGCCGCCGGAGCAGCCGAACGCGCAGTAGCTGCGGAAGGTCCGGCCGACGATCGCGGAGCTGGTCCGGTTGGCGCCGTCGAGGAACCAGCGGTACCAGGAGGCGGTGTGGTAGCCGCCGGTGTCGCCGAGCGGGAACCACTTCTGGGTGGCGAGGTCCGCGGTGGCGTAGTACTGCTGGGGCGCGTTGCCGCTCTGGTCGACGGCCTGCGGCTCGCCGATGTACAGCCCGAGGTCGGCGTCGTAGGTCACGTCCATGACGAACAGCGGCGAGGTCGGCGGCATCGTCCCGGCCGCGATCTGCTGGGCCGACGTCCCCGGGTTGGCCGGGTCGTACTCGTCCGCGGCCGGGGTGTAGCCGGTGCTGTCGCTGGAGTCGACCGGCACCAGGTTGCTCTCCCGTCCGCCGGCGCCGGGCTCGGACCAGGAGCCGTCGTACCACTTCTGCCAGGAGCCGGGCGCCATCTTCGCCGAGATCGGTGCACGGGCCACGTGCGAGTAGAAGGCCTTCCAGCCGCTGCTCTTGTCGACGACCCGGGAGCCGTAGAACACGTAGAAGTACCCGGAGGCGGTGTCGGTCAGCAGCCGCTGGTCGCCGTCGCCGTAGTAGTACGTCTCGTTGGGGAACTGGCCGTTGTCGCCGCGCCGGGTGCTGTACGGCGAGGTGATGGCGTGGTCCTTGATCGTCCAGGTCCGGCCCTGGTCGGTGGAGACCGCGTAGTCGATGGCGTCGTAGTGGAGCCCGTCGCCGAAGGGCTGCGGGGTGAACTCGTTGTGCACCAGCCCGTACCAGTCGCCGGTGTCCGGGTCGACCCAGACGCCGGACAGGTCGCAGTAGTTCTTCTGCGCGTACCCGCTGCCGGCCCCGGCGGAGGTCGCCTCGCGCCCGGTGGGGCTGTTGTCGCAGCGGGCGGTGGTGTCGTTGTTCCGGTCGGTGGGATCGGCCGGGCTGACGGCGTCGCTCACGGCGGCGGACCGGGTGGCGGTGTCGAAGTCGGTGCCGGTGAAGAAGTCCCAGTAGCGCGGGTCGGTCTTGCCGTAGAGCGCGGCGGACTGCTGGAACCAGAAGCCGCCGTCCTTGTCGAGGTACGGGACGGCCGGGGTGTCGGTCGGGTGGGTGTACGGGACGGGCGTCCCGACGGTGACGGTGTAGGCCGCGCCGGCGGGGTCGGCCGACGGCGCGGCCGCGGCGGGCAGGGCGGCGGGGGCCAGCAGGGCGAGCGCCGCCGTCAGCGCGACGGCGAGTCTTCGGGGGGTGCGCCGGGGTGGGCGAGGGAACACGTGCTCCTCCAGGGGTGGTCGGGCGAACGGGGACGGGGGCGCAGGCCCCGTCCCCGTGTGAGGGGGCGGTCTCAGCCGGCGATGGGGCCGGCGCCGGCCAACTGCAGCGAGAAGGCGCTGCCGGTGGACTGCTGCGGCGTCTTCACGTGCACCACGCCGGCAGCCGCGTCGTACCACCAGCCCGAGCCGGCCGTGTCCAGCTCCGCCTGGGAGCCGAAGCCGTCCAGCGGCCGGTGGTCGAGCAGCACCGCGCCGGGCCCGGCGCCGGTGTGCACGGTGAACTCGTAGGCGCGGGCGGCCGGTTTGCCGGTGTAGTCGCCGACGCTCGGCCCGACCTCGACGGTGGTCGTGCCGTGGCCCCGGCCCACCGAACGGACCGTGACGTCCTGGGTGGCGGACGCGCCCTGCTCATGGCCGCGGGTGGTGCCGTCGTCCTCGTACAGGGTGTAGGAGGACGAGCCCTGGGCGTAGATGTCGTAGTCGAGCCGGGTGGTGTCGCGGGTCTGCCAGGAGAGCGTGCCCTGGGGCCACATCGGCACGACGGCACCGGCCCGGACGAACAGCGGCAGGGTGTCCAGCGGCGCCTGGTAGCCGTTGAGCGTGGTCGGACCCTGGTAGGTCCTGCCCGTCCAGTAGTCCACCCAGGTGCCCTCGGGCAGGTAGATGCCGTTGCGGGTGGCGGAGTCGTCGTAGACCGGGGCGACCAGGAAGTCCTTGCCGCTCAGGAACTCGTACTTGGCCGCGTCACCCCAGGTGCTGGGGTCGTCCGGGTACTCCAGGACCAACGGCCGCACCGCGCCGACGCCGCTCTGGTGGGCCTGGGCGGCGAGCGTGTACAGGTAGGGCAGCAGCCGCTCCTTCAGCTGCAGGTAGCGCCGGTTGATCGAGGTGTACGGTTCGCCGGCGCGCCAGGGCTGCTTGTCGGTGGCGGCCCAGCCGTCCATGGTCATGATGGTCGGGATGAAGGTCTTCCACTCCAGGTCCCGGGTCTCCACCTTGGGGTCGCTGCCGAAGATGCCGCCGACGTCCCCGGTGTCGTACGCGATGCCGGACATGGTGGCCCCGGCATAGGTGGGGATCTGCCAGCGGACGTAGTCGTACGTGCCCTTCTGGTCGCCGCTCCACAGCACGCCGCAGCGCTGGGCGCCGGCCCAGGAGACCGGCAGCCAGACGAAGCCGCGGGCGTCGCTGTTCTGCCGGATGCCGTCGTACGCCTTCTGGCAGCCGTCGAGGGCGAACTTGTAGCCGGGACCGACCCAGGCGACGTCCAGTTTGCGCACCCGGACCCCGGCCTTGACCTCCTCGTTCTGGTTGGGCAGGCCGGTCGAGGTCCACAGGCCCAGCTGGGCGTGCTGGTCGCGCAGCCCCTGGCCGGCCTGCTGGAGGTTCTCGTAGCCGCAGCCGTAGCCGTCGTTGACCAGCATCCAGCCCAGCGGGTCCTGGTTGGCGGTGTAGCCGTCGGCGACCTTGAGGGCGTCCAGGGTGTGCCGCTCGCCGCGGTTGGCGTTGTGCAGGTAGCAGTCGGAGTCGCCCGGTTCCAGGCCGTAGACCGGCGGCATGAAGGGCTTGCCGACCAGGTCGGTGTAGGCGCTGATGACCTTCTTCAGGTCCGGGCCGTAGAAGTAGTAGCCGTCGAAGCGGCGTTCGCGCTCGGCGGTGGTGACCGGGTCGCCGAAGGTGTAGGTGCCGGGGGCGTAGGTGTGCCGGAAGACGCCGTAGCCGGCCGAGGAGAGGTAGAAGGGCTGGGAGTTGTTGAAGCCGCCCTCGTTCCAGTTGTAGTCGTTGGCGGCGTGGACGGTCCGGCCGCGGTGCGAGAACGAGCCGTTCTGCTCGCCGGCGCCGTAGAACTGCTCCTGCGGTCCGCGGGCCAGGGTCTGAGCCGTCGCGTCCTGGGTCCAGGTCAGGCCGCGGGTCTCCTGCCAGACGGGCTTGCTGTCACCCTCGGCGTAGAGCGCGAAGCGCAGCGGGTGCTTGTAGGCGCGCAGCGTCAGGTGCTCGGAGCTGATCGCCCAGTAGTCGCCCTCGTCGCTCTGCCGGACGGTCTTCAGCACGGGCGGGGCGGTCGCGATCATCTCTCCGACGGGCGGGGCGGTGAAGGTGCCGTCCGGGGCGAACTGCAGGCGGAAGGCGTCCTCGGTGGTGAAGTCGACCCGGGCCTTGGCGGTGCCGGCCTGGATCAGGTAGCCGTCGCCGTCGCGGGCGATGCCGGTGGCGTCGCCGACCGTGGTGGGCTGGGTCAGCAGGGCGGTGGCCGCGTAGGAGGAGTTGGTGACGTTGTAGGGCACGACCAGGACCTGGTAGGTCCCGGAGGCGTCGGGGATCACGGCGGTGGCGGGGTCGGCGCCCGAGGAGTCCTCGGCGACCTTCCGACCGGTGTTGTCGTAGACGTAGAGGTCGAACTCCATGGCCGGGTCGGGCCAGCTGATGGAGACCGGGACGCCGCCGTCGGGGTTGTCCTTCCAGTACCCGGCGGGGACGTCGACGGTGAGGTTGAAGCGGTCGCAGACCTTGCCCTGTGGGTCGGCGGCGGCGCTCGGGCAGTGCTGGGGATCGGGGACCGAGCCACTCGGATAGGTCGGGGACTGCCAGGTGACGGTCCGGTGGGCGGTCGAGAGCGCGCCGCTCAGGGGTGTCGCGGCGTGGACGACGGGGGCGGTGCCGAGCAGGCCGCACAGCATGGCGACCACGGCGACCAGGATGGCTCGGGGGCGGGGTGGGCGTAAGCGCCTGACAATGAGCATGGGCATGCCACCATTCGGGGAAGGGCGGGGTGGTGTGCGGCGCAGGACCCTACCAGTTCACTTCTGCTCACTCAATGGTTAAGCATGCACACTACGGGACAGGCAGTTGTCCGAACATGCTTGTTACTGAACTGAATTACACAGCTTCACACAGCATTCAGGTTCCCTGACACCGGGGCCGGCCGGCGCCGACCCCCTTCCGCAGAGGCCTTCTCGGTCAAGTAGGGGCCCGCCCATAGCGATCACCATGTCGCCCACCGGCCGGACCGACCCGGCCGAGCCGACTCGTCAGGGCGTCCGGGACTCCGTGGTGAGCGCCGTCAACAGCGGTTCCAGGAAGCGCTGTTCGAGCCTGCCGGGAGGCAACTGGTCCGGCTCGACGTAGCTCTGGGCCAAGCCGCCCTCGCGGATCGCGATCAGCAGGCGGGCGAGTTCGTCGGCGTCCACGGTGAGGGTGCGGCCCACCCGGGCCAGGTGGTCGGTGAGGGCGCGGGCGAGTTGGTCGCGCAGCCGGGCGTCGTGCCGGGCGAGCACCCAGGCGGCCTGCCGGTCGCGGATGGCGTGCAGGGTGAACTCGGTGGTGACCAGGTACCAGTCGCGTTCGGCCGGTTCGATCTCGCAGAGCACGTCGACCAGCGCCTGCACGGTGAGGTCCTCGGTGGCGATCGAGTCGACCAGTTCGGTCATCCGCCGGACGACCCGCTCGCTGTGGGCGTCGAACAGCGCGAGGAAGAGCTCCTCCTTGCTGCTGAAGTTGGAGTAGAACGCGCCACGGGTGTAGCCGGCCCGCTCACAGATCTGCTCGATGGAGGCGGCGCGGAACCCGTACTCGGCGAAGGTCTCCAGTGCTGCCTGGAGCAGGGCCGCGCGGGTGCGCGGGCGTCGCTTGGTCTCACCCTTGGGCATCGGAGGCGTCCCGGTTCACTCGAAAGAAGGCCAATCGGATGCATTGGCGTATCGGATACACCACTGTATCTTCTGGGGCCATGAGCATCCCCACACCCTCGGGGGCCGGCACTCCGCTGCCCGCCTCGCTCGCCGCCGCCGTCGGACCGCTGCCGGCCGGCGTCACCCTGCCGCTGCCGCCCGGCTTCGATTCGGTCGAGCAGGAACGCCGCTACCGCAAGGAACAACTCGCCGCCGGGTTCCGGCTGTTCGGCCGGTTCGGCTTCTCCGAGGGGGTGGCCGGGCACATCACCGTGCGCGACCCCGAGCACCCCGACCGCTTCTGGGTGAACCCCTTCGGCATGCCGTTCAGCATGATCAAGGCCTCGGACCTGATCCTGGTCGACCACGAGGGAACCCTGCTGCACGGCAACCGGCCGGTGAACCGGGCCGCGTTCGTGATCCACTCCCAGGTGCACGCGGCCCGCCCGGACGCGATCGCGGCCGCCCACGCCCACTCGCTGCACGGGAAGGCCTTCTCCAGTCTCGGCATCCCGCTGGACCCGCTGACCCAGGACGCCTGCGCCTTCTTCGAGGACCACGGGCTGTACAGCGACTACCGCGGCGTGGTGAACGAGGTCGACGAGGGCAAGCGGATCGCGACCGCGCTCGGTGCCCACAAGGCGGTGATCCTGCAGAACCACGGGCTGCTGACGGTCGGCCAGACGGTCGCCGAGGCAGTCTGGTGGTTCGTCACCATGGAGCGCTCCTGCCAGGCCCAGCTGCTCGCGATGGCGGCCGGCACCCCGAAACTCATCGACCGGGAGACCGCGCTGATCACCCGCGGCCAGGTCGGCAGCCACCTGGCCGGCTGGTTCCAGGCGCAGCCGCTGTTCGAGCAGATCAGCGCGAGCGACCCCGACCTGGTCGGCTGACCGGGTCGGCGCTGGGACACCACGGATGAACCAGGAACCGCGGATCGCGGTCTTCGGCGCCGGCAGCATCGGCTGCCACCTCGGGGGCATGCTGGCCGCCGTCGCCGAGGTCACCCTGATCGGCCGGCCGGCCGCGATGGCGGCCGTCGAACGGGACGGACTGACGCTGACCGGCCCCGGCGAAGCCCGCCGCCGCGTACGGGAACCGACCACGGCCACCGACGCGGCCGGCGCCGAGGGGGCCGACTACGTGCTGGTGACCGTCAAGTCCGCCGACACCCGGGCCGCCGCCCGCGAGCTGGCCGAACACCTGGCGCCCGGGGCGGTGGTGATCAGCTTCCAGAACGGCCTGCACAACCCCGAGGTGCTGCGGGCGGAGCTGCCGGGCCACCGGGTGCTCGCCGGGATGGTCCCGTACAACGTGCTGCGCAGCGGACCGGCCGCCGTCCACCAGGGCAGCGGCGGTGCGCTGATGGTCGAGGACGCCCCGGCGGCCCGCCCGTTCGCGGCGGCGGCCCGGGCCGGCGGGCTCAACCTGACGCTGCGCCCGGACATGCCCGCGGTGCAGGCCGCGAAGCTGCTGATGAACCTCAACAACGCGGTGAACGCGCTGTCCGGACTGCCGCTGCGCGAGCAGCTCGGCGCCCGGGCGTACCGCTCCTGCCTGGCCCGGTGCCAGCGGGAGGCGCTGGCCGCCTTCCGGGCGGCGGGCATCGCGCCCGCCCGGCTCGGCCCGGTACCGCCGCACTGGACGCCCCGGGTGCTCGGGCTGCCCGACGCGCTGTTCCGCCGGCTGGCCGCCGCCAGCCTGCGGATCGACGCCCGGGCCCGCTCGTCCATGTGGGAGGACCTGCAGCGCGGCCGCCCGACCGAGATCGACTCGCTCCAGGGCGAGGTGATCGCGCTGGCCGGGCGGCACGGCCTGTCGGCCCCGGCCAACGCCCGGCTGGTCGCGCTGGTCCGCGAGGCCGAGCGGGCCGGTCCGGGCGGCGCGCGGCCGTGGTCGGGCCGGGAGTTGCTGGCCGAGCTCGGGGGCTGAGGCCCTACCGTCCGGGCAGCCGGGGCGCGACGTACTCGACGGTCTGCATCATGCCGAGGTCCTCGTGCTGCAGCTGGTGGCAGTGGGCCACCGTACGGCCGGTGAAGTCCTCGTACTTGACCAGGAAGGTGACCTCGTCGCCGGGCTTGCCGCCGGCCAGTCCGATGGTGTCCTGCCAGACCGGAGGGTCGAGCCGTTCGCCGTTGCGGTGGGTGACCAGGACGTGATTGGTGTGCAGGTGGAAGGGGTGGTTGGAGGTCGACCTGGTCTCGTTGGTGCGGACGGTCCAGCGTTCGACGGTGCCGAGCGGCAGGGTGTGGTTGATGTGGCCGGGGTCGAACCGGCCGTACGCCGGGTCCCGGGTCGAGTCGCCGTCGGGGTCGGCCGCGGGAGTCGGGTTGCTGCCCAGGACGCGGTAGGCGTTGGGGAACGGCGCGTCGAAGACGCCCTGGTCGACGTGGAAGACCACCTCGCGGTCGGCGTCCGGGTCGGTGAGGTCGTCCTCGGCGAGGAAGGGCTTGCCGGGCGGCAGCGCGGTCGGCAGCTCCATCGGCGGTTCGACGGGCTCCCCCGCCACCTCGACCGTCAGCAGCGGCTTCGACACCCCGTCGGCCCGCAGCTCGTAGGTGCCGGGTTCGCCGCCCCGGACCAGGACGTCGGCGCGGTTGCCCATGGCCAGGCCCACCGTGTCGGCGGCGACCACGGCGGGGAAGGTCACGCCGTCCCGCGCGATCTGGTGGAAGGTGAGGGACTTCCCGTCGCCGGTGAGCCGCAGCCCCAGCGCGGTGAACGCGGTCGCGGCCACCAGCCGCCAGCGCTGCACCTCGCCGGGGCGCAGGGCGATGGTGGGGTTGACCTCGCCGTTGACGATGAGGGTGGCCGCAACGGCGGCCAGCGCGTTGCCCGAGGTGAAGTCGGGGACCTTGCCGTCCTTGAGTCTGAGCTCGTTGACGCAGACGACGAGGTCGGCGGCCGCCTTGATCTCGGGCACCTCGTCGACGTCGCCCTCGACGATCAGGACCCCGGCCATCCCTCCGACGACCTGCACGGCGGTGGCCCCGTGCAGGTGCGGGTGGTACCAGTAGGTGCCGGCCGGGTGGTCGGCCGGGATGTCGATGGTGGTCACGTACTGCGGCTCCGGGGCGCCGGCGTCGACCTCGTCGGCCGTGCGCGGCGCGAAGGCGCGCAGGACGTTGTCGGCGTCCCCGGACGGGCAGACGTGCAGGCCGTGAGTGTGCAGGTTGAAGCTGTTGGGGTGGTGCGGCCGGTTGTGGTCGCCGTCGTAGGGCTGGTTCGGCGGTAGGCCGTTGACCTGGGTCAGCCGCAGGGTGTCCCCGCCGCGCAGCCGCAGGGTCGGCCCCGGGATCGCCCCGTTGTAGGTGCGGGTGGTGACCGGCCCGTAGCCGGGGACGGAGAGGTCCGTGAAGCGCACGTCGAGCGTCTGCTCGAGCACCTCGGACGCCCGGCCGGGTGCCGCTCGCGGGGTCCGTACGTCGACGGGCTGCGGGAACGGCGCTCTCGTCCTCGCCGTCGCCGCGACCGCGCGTCGGTGCTCGAGGATTCCACACGAGGCCTCCATGAGGACCGCTGCGGGGATCGCCTTGAGCACCGATCGACGGCTGATTCCGACATTTTCGCTCATGTCCGGGCAATCTAAATCACATTGGCAAGCCCCTCCGGAAGGCACACCGCACCGGCAGGAGACGGCCCGTCACTTGAGTTCACGCTTGAGGATCTTGCCGGTGGCCGTCATCGGCAGCTGCTCGACGATCTCCACCATGCGCGGGTACTTGTGACCGGCCATCTGCTCCCGGCCCCAGGCGATCAGCTCCTCGGGGGTGGCCTCGGCGCCGGGCTTCAGGATGACGAACGCCTTGACCTCCTCGCCGTAACGCTCCTGGGGCACGCCGACGACGGCGGTCAGGCTGATCGCGGGGTGGGTCATCAGCACCTCCTCGATCTCGCGCGGGTACACGTTGAAGCCGCCCCGGATGATCATGTCCTTGACCCGGTCGACGATGTAGTAGAAGCCGTCCTCGTCCCTCCGGGCCAGGTCACCGGTGCGGAACCAGCCGTCCCTGATCGCCTCGGCGGTGGCCTCGGGCCGGTTGTAGTAGCCCTTCATCACGCCGTGGCCCTTGACCGCGAGTTCACCGACCGCGCCGGGGCCGGTGACCTCCGACCAGTCGGTGTTGATCAGCTTGACCGCCACGCCCCAGACCGGGGCGCCGACCGAGCCGGGGCGCGGCTCGCGGTCCGGATCGGAGAAGGTCACCACCGGCGAGGTCTCGGAGAGGCCGTAGCCCTCCAGGATCCGGACGTGGAGCCGCTCCTCGACCCGGCTGATGATCTCCACCGGCAGCGGGGCGCCGCCGGAGATCCCGATCCTCAGGTTGCGGGCGATCCGGTCCACGTCGACGGCGTCGGTGAGGGCGCCCAGCAGGCCCCACCACATGGTCGGGACACCGGCGAAGAAGGTGATCTCCTCGGTGCTCATCAGACGCACGACCTGCTCCGCGTCGAAGCGCGGCATCAGATGGAGGGTGGCCGCTGTCGAGAAGCCGGTGTGCATCTGGATGGTGGCGCCGAAGGTGTGGAACAGCGGCAGGCACAGGACGTGGCTGTCGGTGGCCGGTGCGCTGCGAAACATCCGGTTGCACGCCATCACGTTCATCATCGTGTTGGCGTGGGAGAGTTCGGCGCCCTTGGGCTGGCCGGTGGTGCCCGAGGTGTAGAGGATCACGGCGGTGTCGGTCGCCTCGGTGGCCACCGGGTCGAAGACCGGGAGCTTCCCGGCGAGTGCCGTGCCCAGGGTCTCGGCGCCCCTGATCGGCGAGGGCGCGGCCGGATCGGCGGTGATCAGGAAGAAGTCCTCGCAGGTGTCGACCTCGTTCCACGCCTTCCAGCCCTCCTCGCCGACGGCCAGGCCCGCCGTCCCCTCGTAGCAGAAGTAGGCCCTTACCTCGGCGTCGCGCAGGTGGTAGGCCACCTCCCGGGACTTGAGCAGGATGTTGAGCGGGACGACCACCGCGCCGGTCTTGAGGATGCCGTAGTAGACGATCGGGAACTGCGGCACGTTCGGACAGCTCAGCGCCACCCGGTCGCCGGGCCGGATCCCCCGTTCCACCAGCAGGTTGGCGACCTGGTTCGCGGCCGCGTCGACCTCGGCGTAGGTGAGCCGCGTCGAACCGAGGACCAGGGCCTCGCGGTTCGGGTACGTGCGGGCGGAATCCTCGAGCAGGACCGACAGGTTCAGCATGGTGCCTTCCGAAGGTGTGGATCCGGTCCCGGCCGCGGGGGTGGCTCTCCTACGGCCCGGCCCGGGGCGGGCGGGGGTCACACGTCGATGGACTCGCGTCATCATCGCCGCCGAGGTGGATCCCGACCAGTACCGGGCCGGAGATCGCGCCCGCCCGTTGTCCGCCGCGGCCGCCGCGCCCTGGGTCCGCTAGCGCGTCGGCGTCAGGTCCGGGAGGCGCTCCAGGCTCTCGGCGACGGCGGCGAAGCCGTAGTCGAGCATCCGCCGCTCGTACTCCTCGACGGCGGACGGGAGTTCGGCCTCGCCCCGCTGGACGGCGGTGAGCGAACGGGTGAGCAGCGCGGCGTCACGCAGGGCCGTGTTGGCTCCCTGGCCGCCGCTCGGCGGCATCGGGTGGATCGCGTCCCCGAGCAGGGTGACCCGACGGGTGCCGCCCCAGTGCGGTACGGGTTTGGCGTAGCGGACCGTCAGGGGCGAGCTGTTGACGACATCGGCGCCGCGTACCAGGTCGACGAGGTCGGGGTGCCAGCCGTCCAGCAGGGCGAGCAGTTCACCGCGAATGGCCTCCCAGCCCTGCGGCTCGGCCGGGACGGGACCAGGGAGCATCACCACCCAGCGCAAGTAGCTCCCGATGTCGGGGAGCCGGACGTCGGGCGCGAGCTCGGCGGCCGCGTGCCGCGGCAGCCGGCGGAACTCCATCCGGCCGAGCAGCATGCTCACGCCGGGGCCGTGCACGACGGTGCCGAAGCCCGGCACCAGCGCGGCGAACCGCTCGGTGAGCGGGGTGCGCCCGAGGACGGCGTTGCCGGGGACGGTGACCACCTCGGCCGCGGGCAGCAGCCGGCGGCGCACCGCCGAGCCCACCCCGTCCGCGCCCACCAGCAGGTCGCCGACGGCGCTGCCGCCGTCACCGAGGTGCGCCTCGACCGTCCCGTCCGCCCGCTCCTCGTAGCCGACCACCGGCTTGCCGAACTCGACGCGGTCACCGAGCCCGGCCAGCAGCAGCTGGCGCAGCACGTGCCGGTCGGTGGCGAGCCCCTCGTCCACCGCCCCGAGCCTGCGGAGCTCCCGGAGCCGCTGGTCGAGCACCAGCCGCTCCCCCGCCATCCGCCCGGTGACGGCCTCCAGCAGCGTGTGCAGCCGCTCCGGCAGGCAGGCGCGCAGAGCGGCCAGGCCATGCTGGTTCAGGGCGATCCGGAAGCCCTGGTAGCGGCTGCGCGGGTCGCCCTCCCGTTCGAGGACGCGTACGTCGACGCCGGCCCCCAGCAGCCCGTGCGCGAGGCAGAGCCCGCCGATCCCGGCCCCGGCCACCAATACCTTCATCCTTGCCTCTCCCCCTGCTCGGTAGGCGTCCAGTCTTTCGCATCCGCCTGACCGCGGGTCAGTGATCTTTGTGGCCGGAACCACATGACAACTGTCACCACCGTCACCGCGAGCGGCCACCGGTCCGACCCGGCGACAAGGCCCCCGGCTGTGCGAAAGTCGGATCATGTACTACGCGATACGCCGAATGACCGGCGCGGAGCACCGGGAACTGCGCTCGATCAGGCTGGAGGCGCTGCTCGACTCGCCGATGGCCTTCAGCTCCACCTACGACGACTCCCTCGCCCTCCCCGACGATGCCTGGCAGCAGCAGGCCGCCGCCGAGGCCACCGCCGCGGAGCGCGCCACCTTCGTCGCCGTCGACGAGACCGGGGCCTGGGTCGGGACCGCCGGAGTCGAGCCGCTCCTGGACGTCCCCGACCACGTCCACGTCCACTCGGTCTACGTCTCCCCCGAGTACCGCGGCCCTGCCGGCCCCGCCGCCGAGCTGATGCGCGAGTGCATCCGCCACGCCCGGGAGCACACCGACGTCCGCTGGTTGACGCTGGGCGTGCACGAGAGCAACCGACGGGCGCTGGCGTTCTACCGCAGGCTCGGCTTCACGGACACCGGCAAGACCGTCCCCTACCGCCTCAACCCCTCGGAGCGGCTGTTCATCCTGGGCTACCCGGACTTCCGGACGCCGGACCGGGCCTGACGCCGAACGCGCCCGTCAGGCGGTCAGGAGGCGTCGCCAGCGCGGCAGTTCGGTGCCGCAGCAGGTGAGCGCGAGCAGGCCGACGAGCACCGTCGCCCAGGCCGGGAACAGCAGCCAGGCGGCGGTCACGGCGCCGGCGAGTTCGGCGAGCACCATCACGATGGTGACCCAGCCGGGCACCGCGACGACCGTGCCCGGCTTGTCGCCCGGGGTCTGCAGGACGGCCGGGACGCCGATCAGCAGGACGTCCACACCGATCGCCAGCAGGATCGAGTGCGGCCAGAGCGCGATCGGCAGCCCGATCCAGCCGACCAGTTCCAGCCCGGCTCTGAGCGCGGTGGCGTACTTGGGCTCGGTGTACCGCTCGTCCATCGCCATCCCCCGTCAACGAGTGCCGGGGAAGCGTAGCGCGCACACGCGCCCGTGCCCATGGAGCGGAGCAGTTCGTTTCACCGCTGCTCCGCTCCGCGGGCCCCGGCCTACAGGTGACGCGCCAGCGCCTCGTGCACCCGCCGCCAGGCGTCGGCCGTCGCGTCGGCGTCGTGGTCCTCCGGGCGGTCGGCCGCGAAGCCGTGCCGGGCGCCCGGGTACGTGATCAGCTCGTGCTCGACCTTCGCCTCGGTCAACCGCCGCTCGGCCTCCTGCCACTCCTCCTGCGGGAGGATGTGGTCCAGCTCGCCGCAGAAGCCCAGCAGGTGCACGCCGTTGGCGGCGATCCGCTCGGCCGTCTCCAGCGGCGGCACCGGACCGACCAGCGGGAAGCCGGAGTTGAGCAGCCAGCCCGGGTAGAACACCGCGGCCAGCTCGAAGCGCAGCTCGGTGGCCGCGCGCACGGCGATGTGCCCGCCCATGCTCGTCCCGAGGAACGCCACCCCGTGCCCGTCGGCCATGCCCCGGGCCGCGGCCAGCGCCTCGGCGGCGTCGGCGACCAGTTCGTCGCGGTCCAGGGCGCGCATCAGCACCAGACCCGCTTCGCGCTCCTCGGCGCTGTACCCGAGCTCGGTGCGGCGGGCGTTGCGCCAGTAGAAGTCCGGCGCCACCGCCACGTAACCGAGGCCCGCCAACTCGGCGCAGACGCCCCGGAGGTACGCGTTGACCCCGTACAGCTCGGAGCAGACCACCACCGTGCCGCACGCCTCGCCCGCCGGGCGGTGCACATACGCCTCGATCCCGCCGGGCGTGCCCAGCTCCTGCCACTGACCTGTCATCAAAACCCCCGTGGATAGGTCGGAACGTGCCGCTGCGCATCGTAGTGCCATCCGTCGGGCCGGCCCGACTCCCGCGGCTCCCCGAGTCCCTGAGTCCCCAAGTCCCCTGACAAGGACTTGGTATGACCACGGCAAAGCCTTCCCCCCGCCGTGTCCGACGTCTGGACCGGCCGGCGGCCGAGCTGGTGAGGTGTCGGCGCTCAAACAATGCACGGACAAACCTCCCACACCCTCACACTCGGGAGCAGACGCATGCGCAAGCCGTTCAAGGCCGCCGCCCACACCCTCACCGCGCTGGCCCTGGCCGCTTTCGGCACCACCACGCTGGCCACCGGAGCCTCGGCGCAACCCGCCCCGGCCCCAGCCCACTACGGGCTCAAGCCGCTCCACCCCGGCACCGCCCAGCGGTCGGCCGCGACCACCAACAACACCCTGTCGGTGCGCTCCAGCGCCACCCAGGGCGTGGTGTCCCCCACCCCGAAGGTGTACCTGGTCTTCTGGGGCTCGCAGTGGTCATCCGACCCGGCCGGGGTCGCCCCCGACATGCAGAACATGTTCAAGGGCCTCTACGGCAGCCAGGACACCTGGGGCACCATCCTCAACCAGTACTGCGAGGGCGTCGCCAGGGGCACCACCACCTGCGGCACCAAGGGCGTCCACGTCCAGCACCCGGCCTCCTCCCCGCTGGCCGGAGTCTGGTTCGACAACTCCGCCGCCGCGCCCGCCAGCGCGACCGCCACCCAGATCGCCGCCGAGGCCGGCAAGGCCGCCGCCCACTTCGGCAACACCACCCAGGCGCCCAACCTCAACGCCCAGTACGTGGTCGTCTCCGCCACCGGCACCCACCCGGACGGCTTCCCCAACTCGGGCTTCTGCGCCTGGCACGACAAGACCAGCAGCTCCTACGGCACCCTGGCCTACACCAACCTGCCGTACATCCCCGACAACGGCGCCGGCGCCTGCACCACCTTCACCGACGGCCGCCTGCTCTCCGGCATCGAGTCCACCGAGACCCACGAGTACGCCGAGACCGTCACCGACTTCTGGCCCAGCATCGGCTGGAACGGCGGCGGCGGCGAGATCGGCGACGAGTGCGAGAACCTCGACGCCTACGTCACCCTGAGCACCGGCACCTTCGACCTCCAGGGCCTGTGGTCCAACAGCGCCAACAAGTGCGTCACGCACGGCTGATCGGGTCGATCTGAAGCGCGGGTCCGAGCGGATCGGGCCCGCGCTTCCGTCGTCCCCGGGGCTGAGCGGCGGCGTGGACGGCGGCGGGTGGGAGACGTGGTCGCACCCGGCCCGGCTCATTCGGCCGTGAGGTGCGCCAGCGCGGTGATGATGCGGTCGGCGATGTCCGGCGGCCACGGGAAGGCGACCGTCACGGCCCGCTGGTGCGCCAGCCCGTGCAGGCCCAGCCACAGTGCGACGGCGTCCGCGGACACGTCGGAGCTGACGGCCCGGCCGGTGGTGACGCAGTCGTCCAGCGCCTCGGAGATCAGGCCCAGACACGCGTCGCCGAGGGTCTCCATGTCGTCGGCCGTCACGGAGGTGCCCTGCAGTGCGGGCATCCAGAGGCCGCCGAACATGGTGCGGTAGCGCTCGGGATGGTCCTGGGCGAACCCCAGGTAGGCGTGGCAGAGGGCGAACAGGCGCCGCCGGGGGTCCTCGCCGGCGGCGTCCACGGCGGCGCGCAGCTGTGCCTCCAGTTGGTCGAGCGCCTGCTTCACCACGGCCAGCATGATGGCCGGTTGATCCGGGAAGTGGCGGTAGATCGAGGGCGCGGCGATCCCGACGCGGCGGGCAACGGACCGCAGCGTGATGGCACCGTCGTTGCCGGTCTCGTCCAGCAGTTCCACCGCTGCGGTCACGATCTCCTCGCGCAGCCTGGCGCCTTCTCCACGGCGGTTGCGGGGGCGGGTCGGTGTTGTGGTCGGCTCGTCGTCCATGCCGTGAACTTACATCCGAGAACTTACGGGTACAAGGCTCTTGCGCGCCATAGAGTTACAGCTGTAACTTTACAGCCGTAACAGCAGCCGTCCGAAACGGAGTACGTCATGAACGGAACCGCCGTCACCCACGCCACCGAGGTCGTCCTGCCGGGCGCCGTCGACGTCAGCGGCCTGCAGCTCCGCACCCGCGAGCTCCCGCTCCCCGCCGCGGGCCAGGTCGCGCTGCGGATGGACGCGACCGGGGTGTCCTTCGCCGAGCAGCAGATGCGCCGCGGCAAGTACTACGACCAGCCGCCCTTCCCCTTCGTGCCCGGGTACGACGTGGTCGGCACGGTGGTCACCGTCGGCCCGGGGGTGGACGCCGCGCTGATCGGGCGCCGCTTCGCCGCCGTCACCAAGACCGGAGCGTGGGCCAGCCTCCTGCTGCTCGACGCCGCGGACCTGGTGGCCGTGCCCGACGGCGTGACGGCCGCCGCCGCCGAGACCCTGGTGGTCAACGGGGTCACGGCCTGGCAGATGCTGCACCGGATCGCCGCGGTGCCCGAAGGCGGGACGATCGTGGTGCTCGGCGCCAACGGCGGCGTCGGGTCCACGCTCGTGCAGCTGGCCCGGCACGCCGGGATCACGGTGATCGGCACGGCGTCGGCACGGCACCACGACACGGTGCGCGAGCTCGGCGCGACCCCGGTCGACTACCGCGACCCGGACGTGTACCGGCGGATCCGGGAGCTCGCGCCGCACGGCGTGGACGCGGTGTTCGACCACGTCGGCGGTGCCGGACTGAAGGAGTCGTGGCGACTTCTGCGCCGCCGCGGGGTGCTGGTGTCCTACGGCACTGCCGCCACGAAGGACGAGGACGGCAACTCACGGCTCCCGGTGCTGAAGCTGTTCGCCTGGCTGACGCTGTGGAACATCCTGCCCAACGGCAGGGCCGCGCACTTCTACAACTTCTGGGCGGGCAAGCGCCGCCGCCCGGACGCCTTCCGCGCCCGACTGCGCGAGGACCTCACCCAGGTGCTGACGCTGCTGGCCGACGGCGTGCTCACCGCACAGGTCGCCGCCGAGTTCCCGCTCGACGACGCCGCCGCGGCGCTCGCACTGGCCGAATCCCGCACCGTCGCGGGCAAGGTCGTCATCGTCCCGTAGCCGCGCGGCGGCCCTCTGCCGCCCACGACGCGCGGCACGGCTGAGGATGCGGCGGCCGGCGCACCGTGCGTACCTGGTCTTCGAACGGGTTGGAGCGATCGGCGGAGGAACCGATGGGCTTGCCGCTTTCCGCCGGCCACGTGCTGGTGCGCCTCGACGACGGCGCGCGCGAGGCCGCGGAGGCCGTCCTCGACCTGCTCGAAGGCGTCTTCCCGACCCACACCGGACGCGGGCTCACCCGGATCGGCAACGTGTGGGACTCGCCCCCCACCCTCACCCCGGAGGGCATCTGGACGGTGGCCGAGTCGCGGCCCGACGGCGTTTCGGCGATCCCCGTACCGGGCCCTGCGGTGAGCGCCTCGCAAGCCTTCGACGTGCACAGCCTCACGCCGCTGGAGGGCCGGACCGTACTGCCGGGCGAGATCACCGCGGAGCTGCTCGGCACCCCCGCGGACGTCGAGGCGATGCTGCGCACGATCGCCGACCTCTGCTCGGCGCGCGAGCAAAGCCGGGAGCGGCAGGGGCCGCAGCTGGCCGTGCGGCTGCGGCTCGGTCACGCCGTCGCCGAACCGAACTAGGCGCGCATCCTTGCGGAGCCGGTCGACGGTGGCCAGGGTCCAGCGCCGCGGGGTCCGGCGGCGTCAGGCCGGTTCCGCTTCCGCTGAAGGGTCCCGCCAGCCGGGTGCCTCCCGGTCCTCCAGCTGCCGGCGCAGCCGGGACAGGGTGGTGGCGAGCATGCGGGAGACCTGCATCTGGGAGACGCCGACCCGCCGGGCGATCTGGGACTGCGTCCAGCCGTCCCAGAAACGCAGTTTGAGGACGGTCTGCTCGCGTGGCGGCAGTTCGGCGAGCAGCGGACGGACGGCGGTGCGGAACTCGGCGAGTTCGATGCCGGGGTCGCAGTGGCCGAGACGGTCCAGCATCGCGCTGCCGGTCTCGTCGGTGTCGCCCTCCCGCAGTGCGTCCAGGGAATCGGATCGGTAGACCTGGCCGGCGACCAGTCCCTCCGTGACCTGTTCGAGGGTGATGTGGAGGTCCTCGGCGATCTCCTCCGGGTGCGGGAGGCGGCCGAGCCGCTGCTCCAGGCGGTCCGAACCGCGGGCGACGGTCAGGTGCAGTTCCTGCATGCTGCGGGGCACCCGGACGGGCCAGGAGGTGTCGCGGAAGAAGCGCTTGACCTCCCCGGCGATGGTGGGGACGGCGTAGGTGACGAACTCGACGCCGCGGCCCGGGTCATAACCGTCGACGGCCTTGATCAGGCCGATCGTACCGACCTGGAGGATGTCCTCCATGTCCTCGGCGCGGTGCCGGAAGCGGGCCGCGATGAACCGGACCAGGGGCATGTTGAGTTCGATGATCGTGCCGCGCACGTAGCTGTAGGCGTGGGTCTCGCGGACCAGACCGCCCAGGCGCTGGAAGAGCGCGTCGCTGAGTTCGCGTGCCTCCGCCTTGCCCATCACCCGCAGCTCCGCGGCGCTGGGGCGGGACGGGAGGTCGGACGGCGGGCGGGGCGGTGCGGCCGCCTCCCGGTCGGCGAGGTGGACTCTGCTGGGAGGGGTGGTCACGTGCTTCTCCTGCCCGTGCGGGCGGCACCCGGGGAGGGTGCGGGAGCGGTCGGCCGGTCACCGGCCGCCCTGTGGTGTATCTACCCGCCAGGGGCCTGCGGACACCGGGGGCTCAGCCCTCCGGTAGTCGCAGCTCGCACCAGACGGTCTTGCCGGGCCCCAGCGGTCGCCAGCCCCAGCACAGGGCCAGCCGGTCGAGCAGGTACAGGCCGAGGCCACCGCCTTCGTCGGGGCCGTGCGGGGGCGCGGGCAACGGGGGCCTCGGGCTGGCGTCACTGACCTCGATCCGCACCCGTCCGGGGCCTCTGACCAGCACCAGGGCGCCGGGTTCCCCGGCGTGGCGGAGGGCGTTGCCGACGAGTTCGGAGACCAGCAGGACGGCGTCGGCGACCACGAACGGGTCCGGTACCCCGGCCAGGAAGTCGGCGGTGAAGGCGCGCGCCTCGGCGGCGACTCCGGCCCGTGCCGGTAGCGGCAGCCACCGTGCCCAGGGCACGGTCGGGGGCGGTTCCGTGGTGGGGAACCGTACCCCGGCCGTGGTCGTGTGCATCCCTCGCTCCCTGGTGTTCGTGCTCGCCGTACGGACCGTGAGCGGTGCGGTCCGTGAGCGGTGCGGTCCGTGAGCGCGGTGCCGTCCGTACCCGATGCCCGGACAACTGCCGGATCCGGCTGTCGGCCCTCGCCACGTCGCGCCTACCCGAGCCACCCGGTCCGACACGCCGGGCGGTCACCCGGTCTGGACGGCGATCAGACAGGTGTCGTCGTCGGTGTCGGCGGGGCTGAGTTCCAGGAGCCGGTCGAGGTAGCCCTCCAGGTCCGGTCCGGGGGCGCCGGCGTCGCGGATCAGCTGGTCGACGGACTCCTCGACCGGGCGGTCCCGGCGCTCGACCAGGCCGTCGGTGTACAGCAGCAGGACGTCCTCGGGGGCCAGCCGGGCGGTGTGTTCCTCGTACTGGGCGTCGTCCAGGGCGCCGAGCAGGATGCCGTGCGGCAGCGCCAGCACCTCGGCGCCGTCCGGGCCGAGCCGGATCGGCGGCAGGTGCCCGGCCCGGGCCCAGCGCAGCGCGCCGTCAACCGGGTCCAGCAGGACGCAGACGGCGGTGGCGGTGACCTGGCCGGGCTCGCGCAGGGCCACCGTGTTCGCCCACTCCAGCAGCCGGGCCGGTCCCGCCCCGGTGACGGCGAGGCCGCGCAGGGCGTGCCGCAGCGCCACCATCCCGGTGGCCGCCTCGACGCCGTGACCGGCCACGTCGCCGACGGCCAGCAGCACCCGTTTGTCGGGCAGCGGCAGCACGTCGTACCAGTCGCCGCCGACCCGGTCGCGCTGGGCGGCCGGGCGGTAGCGAACGGCCGCGTGCAGGCCGGTGACGCCCAGCGGCGGCGGCGCGGCGGGCAGGATGGCCTGCTGGAGCCGCAGCGCCAGCTGGGCGCGCTCGGCCGACTCCTGCTCGCTGTCGGCCAGGCGGGCCCGGGTGGCGCCGAGCGCGACCTCGGTCCGGTGCTGGGCGGAGACGTCGTGGTAGGCGCCGCGGATCGCGGTGAGCCGGCCCGCGCTGTCGAGGACCGGTTCCGCGATCACCCGGGTGTGCCGGAGGGTGCCGTCCGGGCGGGCCAGCCGGAAGACCGCGGAGGAGGCCCGGTGCCCGTGCCGGACGGTGCTCACCAGGCGCCGTACGGCGGGGACGTCGTCCTGGTGGGCGTGCCCGACGATCCTGGCCAGCGGCACGGGCGGGGTGCCGGGCGGCAGGCCGAACAGCTCGTACAGGCCGGCGCTCCACAGGATCCGGCCGCTCTGCGGGAACTCCTCGAAACCGGCGACCCGGGCCAGCCGCTGGGCGTGGCCGAGGAGAGCGGTCTGTTCGGCCTCGTCGGCCCGCTCGGACTCCAGCCGCCACCCGAGCAGCAGCCGGTCGCCGAGCGGGGCGGCGGCGAGCAGGACGGTGGCGGGCAGGGCCCGTTCGCCCTCGCGGAAGACCAGCCGCATGCGTTCGGCGGGCAGCGGCGCGCCGGTCCGGTGCACCCGCACCAACTGTTCGAGCAGACCGCCGCCGACCGCGGTCGGGTAGCTCTCCAGCAGCGAGCCGCCCTCCAACGCCTCCGGGGGGCGGCCGAGCGGGTCCTCGAAGCCCGCGGCCGCCCGGACCACCGTGAAGTCGACCACCTGCCCGTCCCGCAGCACCGGTTCCAGCAGGAGCGCGGGGGTGAGCAGCCCGTCCAGGAGGTCGGCGGCGGCCTCGGGTGCGGCCGGGGCCGGCGGGGTGCCCAGCAGGGTCGCGCAGAGGTCGGCGAGGGCGTACAGCTGGCGGCGCTGGGAGGGACCGAGCGGGGCGGCGGGGAAGGCCTGTAGGACCTCCAGCGCGCCGCGTCGACGGCCGCCGTCGAGCAGCGGGAGGACGGCCCGGGCCGATCCGGCGCCGATCGACGGCGCCTCCGCGCCGGGGTCGCCCGGCCACAGGTCCGCACCGCCCGCGACGACCCGCTGGGCCGGGGTCGGGACACCCGGCGGCACCCTGCTCCACGCGGCCGCGTCGTCCGCGGACAGGCCGGCGTGCGCGGCCAGCGCCAGGGCGCCCCCGGGCAGCCGTTGCCACACGGCCACGGACCGGACGCCGAGCACCTCCCCCGTCTGCTCCAGGACGGCGTCGACGGCCTGCTGCAGGTCGGGAATGGCGGCCAGGGCGGGTGTCACGGCCGGCCCGCAGTACGGCGCCCCGGCGAGCGGTTGGACGGTGTCGTCGGGGAGGGCGACGAGGTCGGCGGCCAGGGCCACCACCGGGACGCCCGCGTCCCGGGCGAGTCGGCCGAGGCGGGCGGCGGCCTCGGCGGGAACCACCCCCAGGCGTTCGGCGAGGATGCCGGTGGCGAGGTCGACGGTGGAGCGCGCCCGGGCTTCCGCCCGCATCCGCTCGGCGTCCCGCTGGAGTCGGCGGACGGTCGCCGCGAGGGCCCGGGCGGTGCCGTCCGACGGCTCGTCCGCGCCGGTCATGAGGGGTCCAGCCGGTCGGTCATGAGGGGTCCAGCCAGTACCGGATCCGGTCGAGCAGGTGGGTGGTGTCGACCGGCTTGGTGATGTGGTCGTCGGCTCCGGCGGCGAGGCTCTTGTCCTGGTCCCCGGGCATGGCCTTGGCGGTGACGGCGATGACCGGCAGGCGGGCGAAGCGCTCGTCGGCCCGGATGGCGGCGATCGCGGCGTAGCCGTCCAGGCCGGGCATCATCACGTCCATCAGGACGAGGTCGGTCTCCGGGTGGGCCCGCAGCAGGCCGAGTCCGGCGGCGCCGTCGGCGGCGTGCAGGACGGTCAGGCCGTGCTGTTCCAGGGCCGCGGCGAGCGCGAAGACGTTGCGGACGTCGTCGTCGACGATCAGCGCGGTCCGTCCGGTGAGCGCCGCGCCCGCCTGCCCGGTGGCCGGGTCGGGGTGGGGGCGGCGACCGCCCAGCAGGTGGACGACGCGCTCGCTCAGGTCGTCCAGGCCGCGGGTGGTCTCCACCCCGGCGATCGAATCGGGCGTGTGGCCGGACCGGTACCCGAGGACCGGGGGGCCGTCCGCCAGGGCGTCCAGCAGTACGGGTGCGAGCTCGGCGGAGCCCGCCAGGTCGAGCACGGCGCAGCGGTACGGGCCCTCGTCCAGCGCGGCGCGCAGTTCCGCGGCGTCCCCGGCACTGGTCACCCGCGCGGCCGGGAGGGGGCTGCCCGAGGCGGCCACGGCGGCCCGGGTGAGCAGGGTGAGCAGGGCCGGTGCGTCGGGCTCGACGACCAGCACGGCGGGCTCGGTCTCGGCCGCGCCGTCCGGGCGTTCGGGTCCGGCGAGCGGCAGGTGGAGGGTGAATCGGCTGCCCCGCCCGGCGGTGGAGCGGACGGTGAGGGTGCCGCCGAGCAGCCGGGCGAGCTCCCGGCTGATCGACAGGCCGAGGCCGGTACCGCCGAAGCGCCGCGCGGTGGAGCCGTCGGCCTGTTGGAAGGCACCGAAGACGGCGTCCAGTTGGTCGGGGTCGATGCCGATGCCGGTGTCCTCGACGTGGAAGGCCACCGCCGCTTCCGCCCGGCCGAGTTCAGGCGGCAGGTTCGGGGCCTCGACGCGCTCGATCCGCAGCTCGACCCGCCCGGTGTCGGTGAACTTGACCGCGTTGGACAGCAGGTTGCGCAGCACCTGGCGCAGCCGCGCCTGGTCCGTGACGATCCGCTCCGGGACGCTCCGGTCGACGACCGCCTCGAAGGCCAGGCCCTTCTGGTCGGCCAGCGGCCGGAAGGCGGATTCGACGTACTCCAGCAGCTTCCGTACGGGGAAGGGCTCGGGGGCCGTCTCCATCTTCCCGGCCTCGACCTTGGAGAGGTCGAGGATGTCGTTGATGAGCTGGAGCAGGTCGGTGCCGGCCGAGTGGATGACGCCCGCGTACTCGACCTGTTTGGGGGTGAGGTTGCCGCCGGAGTTCTGGGCGAGCAGTTGGGCGAGGACGAGCAGGCTGTTGAGCGGGGTGCGCAGTTCGTGGCTCATGTTGGCCAGGAACTCGGACTTGTACATCGAGGCGAGGCTCAACTGCCGGGCGCGTTCCTCCAGTTCCTGGCGGGCCTGCTCGATCTCCAGGTTCTTGGCCTCGATGTCCCGGTTGCGCTGGGCGAGCAGGGCGGCCTTGTCCTCCAACTCCGCGTTGGAACGCCGCAGTTCTTCCTGTCCGGCCTGCAACTCCTCGGACTGTGCCTGGAATTCGGCGGTGAGCCGGCGGGATTCGGCGAGCAGTTCGTCGGTGCGGGCGTTGGCGAGCAGGGTGCCGATGTTGACGCCGCAGGTCTCGGCGAAGCGTTCCAGGAAGTCGCGGTGGACCTGGGTGAACGCGTGGACGGAGGCGAACTCCATGACGCCGAGCAGCCATTCCTCCAGCATGACGGGCAGGACGACGAGCGAGCGGGTCTCGACGGCTCCGGCGCCGGAGCCGATGACGGCGTAGCCGGGCGGCAGGTCGTCGACGGTGATGATCCGCCGGCTGCGGGCGGCCTGGCCGACCAGGGACTCCCCCAGCCGCACCCGGAGCTCCTGCCCGGCGGGGCGGCCGTAGGCGCTGATCAGGGCCAGCTCGGGGCCGTCCTCGCTCTCCTCGGCGAGGAAGAACGCGCCGTATTGGGCCCCGATCAGCGGCGTGAGCTCGTCGGTGATCATCTCGGCGACGGCCTGGATGTCCCGCCGGGCCTGGATCGCGGCGGAGAACCGGGCCAGGTTGGTCTTCAGCCAGTCCTGTTCCTGGTTGGCCAGGGTGGTCTCGCGCAGCGACTCGACCATGGCGTTGATGTTGTCCTTGAGGTCGGCGACCTCGCCGGAGGCGTCCACGCTGATCGACCGGGTCAGGTCGCCGGCCGCGACCGCGCTGGTGACCTCGGCGATCGCCCGGACCTGCCGGGTGAGGTTGCCGGCCAGCTCGTTGACGTTCTCGGTGAGGCGCTTCCAGGTGCCGGACACGCCCTCGACCCGGGCCTGGCCGCCGAGACGCCCCTCGCTGCCGACCTCCAACGCGACCCGGGTGACCTCGGCCGCGAAGGAACCCAGCTGGTCCACCATGGTGTTGATCGTCGTCTTCAGCTCCAGGATCTCCCCGCGCGCGTCCACGTCGATCTTGCGGGTGAGGTCGCCCTCGGCGACCGCCGTGGTCACCTGGGCGATGTTGCGCACCTGGCTGGTCAGGTTGCCCGCCATGGAGTTGACGTGGTCGGTGAGGTCCTTCCACGTCCCGGCGACGTTCGGTACCCGGGCCTGGCCGCCCAGAATGCCCTCGGTGCCGACCTCCCGGGCCACCCGGGTCACCTCGTCGGCGAAGGCCGAGAGGGTGTCCACCATGGTGTTGATCGCGTCGGCGAGGGCGGCCACCTCGCCCTTCGCCTCCACGGTGATCTTCCGGGAGAGGTCGCCCCGGGCGACGGCCGTCGCCACCTCGGACATCGAGCGGACCTGGCCGGTGAGGTTGGAGGCCATCACGTTGACGTTGTCGGTGAGGTCCTTCCAGGTGCCGGAGACGCCCCGGACGGTGGCCTGCCCGCCCAGGTTCCCGGCCGTGCCGACCTCCCGGGCCACCCGGGTCACCTCGTCGGCGAAGGCGGACAGCTGGTCGACCATCGTGTTGATGGTCTCCTTCAGCTCCAGGATCTCCCCACGCGCGTCCACCCGGATCTTCTGGGTGAGGTCGCCCTCGGCGACCGCGGTGGCGACCTGGGAGATGTTGCGCACCTGGCTGGTCAGGTTGCCCGCCATGGAGTTCACCGAGTCGGTCAGGTCGCGCCACGTCCCGGCGGCGCCCGCGAGGGTCGCCTGGCCGCCGAGTCGCCCCTCGGTGCCGACCTCGCGGGCCACCCTGGTCACCTCGTCGGTCACCCGGGCCAGCTGGTCGGCCATGCCGTTGAAGACCTCGGCGATCTCCCCGAGCACCCCCGGCCGGTCGGGGGTGAGCCGGGTGCGGAAGTCCCCGTCGCGCACGGCTGTGAGCCCGGCGAGCAGCTGCCGCAGGGCCTGCTCGGCCGGAGCGGCCACTGGCGCGCCGGGTACGGGATCGCCCTCGGCCGGCGCGCCGGGTACCGGATTCTCGTCCATCCTGTCCCACCGCCCGGATCCGTCACGGACGGCGTGCGCGCGGGGCGCTCGCCGACGCCAGGGGCGGTGGTAGGCCGCCCTGCTCCCACTCTGCCACCGCACGCCGGGGCGTGCGAAGGCGCTGCGCGCTGCCGCGGCGCGGGCGCTCGATCGGGCCGCGCCCGGTCGCGCCGCGCTCAACCGGGCGGGGTGTCCCGGATCGGGAAGGCATCGGTGGCGCCGGTGAGTTCGAGCATGCGCAGCACCAGCGCCCGCGGGCGGGCCAGTTCGATCCGGCTGCCGTCGACCGCCGCCCGGGCCTGCGCGCGCAGCAGGGTGTTGAGCCCAGTGGAGTCACAGAACTCCAGGCCCGCGCAGTCGACCACCACGACGGTGGCCGGCACGGCCAGCGCGGTGCCGAGGACCGCGCGCAGCCCGGCGACCGAGTCGAGGTCGAGTTCGCCGTACAGGGCGAGGACGGTCCCCTCGGCCCAGGGCGAGACCTCCACCGTGAACCTGCCGGGCGGCGCGTCGGGCGCGAGGTCCAGGTCCCCGGTCCACCCTGTGGGCGGTTTCCTCGGGGCCACGATGCCCTCCTTCCTCCTGCGGACAGCCCCCGAAGCGCGACTGTCCGCTGTGCGGCGTCCGAAACACCCGGAGCGCGGGAAAGTCCGGGGGATCCGGCCCGACCGGGTGGAATCACCGGGGGCACCCCAGAGATACTTGACAAGCTCAACCTTTCAGGCCTAGCGTGCGCCCTCGGAAATTGCTTCACGCCATGAAACATCGAGCGCGCAGACCGTCCCGAAGCGCCGCGAGACCCGCACCCCCGGAGACCACGTTCATGACCCCGCTCGACCACAGCGCCGCCGTCGCCGCCGAGACCACCCGCTTCGTCGCCTCCGTGCGGCAGGCCGACCCCGCCCTCCCGGTGCCGACCTGCCCGGACTGGACCCTCGCCGACCTCATCCGCCACGCCGGCAGCGTGCAGCGCTGGTTCACCGTCCTGCTGCAGCAGCGGATCCAGGAACCGCCGCGCAGCCGCGAGGTCGACCTGCGACTGCCCGAACAGCCCGAGGAGTACCCGGCCTGGCTGGCCGAGGCCGCCGAGCAGGCCGCCTCGACCTTCACCCGGACCGACCTCGACGCGCCGATGTGGGCCTGGGGCGCCGACCAGCACGCCCGGTTCTGGGTGCGCCGGATGCTGTTCGAGACCCTCGTCCACCGCGTCGACGCCGAACTCGCGCTCGACCTCCACCCCGACATCGAGCCGGCCGTCGCGGCCGACGGTGTGGCCGAGTTCCTCACCAACCTGCCCTTCGCCGCCTTCTTCGCCCCCGGCACCGCCGAACTGCGCGGCGACGACCGGACCATCCGCTTCACCCGCACCGACGGCGACGGCGACTGGCTGGTGCGCCTGCGTCCCGACGGCTTCGGCCTCGACCCGCACGGCGCGGACGCGACCGCCGACGCCACCGTCCGGGCCACCGCCGCCGACCTGCTGCTCCTGCTGTACCGGCGCCTCGACCACACCGCCGAGCGCGTCGAGCTGTCCGGGGACGACGAGCTGCTGGCCCTCTGGTTCGCCAACTCCGCCTTCTGACCAGCGGCGGTCCTGGGGCCCTTCGGTCAGCGCAGCGGATCGAAGGGCCCCAGCTCGGCCGGGCGACGCCCGGTCACGATCGCCTCGGCGAGCAGTTGCCCGGTGGCCGGGCCGAGGGTCATGCCCCACATGCCGTGTCCGCCGGCGGCGAAGACCCGTGGTGAGCGGGTGGCGCCGATCAACGGCAGACCGTCCGGGGTGCAGGGTCGCGAGCCGACCCACTCGTCCTGGCGCGCCTCCAGATCGGCGCCGCGCAGCATCGGCCGCGCGGCCTCGACGATGGCCCTGATCCGGCGGCGGTCCAACGGCGCCCCGGGCTTGCGGAACTCCATCGTCCCGGCGACCCGCAGCCGCTCGCCCAGCGGCGTGCAGGCGACCCGCTGGGCCGGGAAGTACAGCGGGTCGGCGGGCAGGTGCTCGACCGGCACGCTGAAGCTGTAACCTCGGCCGGCCTGTACGACGGCGCGGACGCCGAAACTGCGGCCGAGGTCACCCAGCCACGCGCCGCCGGCCAGCACCACCACGTCGTACGGCTCGTGGGCGCTTCCAGCAGCGAGCACGTCGACGCCGCGGGCACGGTCGCGGACGTCGGTGACGGCCGTACCCGTGCGGATGTCCCCGCCTCGCCCGCGCACCGAGTCAGCCAGGGCGAACACGAACCGCCCGGGGTCGAGGAAGCGCTGGCCGTGCAGCCGGACGGCCGCGCCGACCTCGCCGGACAGCGCGGGCACCAGGGCGCGCGCCTCGTCGCCGCTCAGCAGGTCGTACTCCAGCTTCTGGCCGGCCCCGTGGATGTGCTCGATCTCCTCGATCAGCACCCGGCGCTCCCCCACACCACGGTAGGCAGCCAGGAAGGCCCCGGCCTCGACCGGCCTCGCCTGGACGCCGCCGGCGGCCAGGGCGTCGAATCCGGCCAGGGCCCGGCGGTTGATCGGCACCAGCGCGTCCATCGCACGCTGCCAGCGGCCGGCCGTGCTGTGCCGGACGAATCCCGCCAGGAACCTGAGCAGCCTCGGGTCCGCGCTCGGCGGCACGTAGACCGGCGAGGACGGGCTGAACGCCGCGCGCAGGCCGTACTTGAGCACGGCGGGTTCGGGCAGCGGCGTCGCCAGGCCCGGGGTCAGCCACCCGGCGTTGCCCCAGGACGCGCCCGCGGCCACCTGCCCGCGCTCGTACACGGTGACCTCGACCCCGAACTCCTGCAGGAACCAGGCGGTGGACAGGCCGATCATGCCGGCCCCGACGACGGCGACGCGCCGTGGCGGCGAGTCGGGCGCTGCGGAACGGGCCATCGGTTCGCTCCTTCTGTGGCTGCACGGGTCTGTGCCCGCACCGGTTCGTGGCTGCACCGGTCTGCTGCTCCCGCGACGGGAAGCGTTCTCCATACTGGGCCTGGCCGCCCCCACCCTGGTGCCGGGCGGCCGATTCCGGCCCGCCGGGTAGTGCGCCGGGCACAACGGGTGCCGCAGACTGTCCGGACGAACCAGCCGCCCGCGTTCCCCGCCGGACCGGAGGTCACCGGGTGGCGGGACGCCTGCCGGGGCGTCGCGCTCTCGGGACCTCAGGGACGGATCATCGACATCAGCTGTTCGTGGGTCTCGCCGTCGGCCGCCACGACGAGCCCGCGGCCCGCTTCGCCGAGCGGGCCGCCGTCGATCCCGGTGACCACGCAGCCGGCCGCCCGGCACAGGGCGATCCCGGCGGCGAAGTGCACGCTCCCGGACAGGTCTCCGCCGTCGGTGACGTACGCCGCGCGCTTCCCCGCCGCGACCCAGGCCAGCGCGAGCGACGTGGAGACGACCCGCGGCCGGAACCCCGCGACGAAGCCGGGTTGGGCCAGCAGGTCCACCGCCCGGAACGTCTCCGCGTGGGGGAAGGGAGGGTCCAGGTTGACGTCCACGAGCCGGGTCGCGGCCGTGGGCTCCAGTCGGGCGTCGGCGCCCTCGCTCCGCACCCAGGCGGTCTCGCCGTCGGTGAAGAACACCTCGCCGCTGAACGGGTCGGCGACCGCGGCCGCACCGCCGCGCAGCGCCACATTGACGGCCACCAGCATGCCGCCGACGGCGTAGTTGAGGGTGCCGCACAGGGGATCCACCAGCCACTGGCGCGCGGACTGCGCCGCCCCCTGCTGCCCGCCCTCCTCGCCCAGCACGGAGTCATCGGGCCGAGCGGCTCGGATGACCCCGAGGATCGCCTGCTCCGCCTCGACGTCCGCAGCCGTGGCGAAGTCCCCCGCGCCCTTGTCGATCCGAGTGAGCCGCCGGCCGTACATGCCGCGCACCACACTCGCGCCGGCCCGGGCCGCCGCAATCGCGACGCCGGAATCGTCAAGGCCCTCATACGAGTTGATCATATGTCGCAGGATAGCGGCGCCGGTCGCACCGCTCACCGCCGGGCTCGGCCGGGCAGGCCCGATCGAGCAAGCTCAATCGGGCAGTCCCAGGATCGCCTCGGCGAAGGCCTCCGGCGCCTCCTGCGGGACGTTGTGGCCCACCCCGGGCAGGGTCCGCACCTCGCACGGGCCGCTGAACCGCTCGGTGCTGGTCTGATCCGCAGCGGGGATGACGCCGTTCTCCTCGCCCACCAGCACCACCGTCGGCACCGCGATCGACGGCCGAGCGGCCAGCGCCTCCTCCAGGTCCTGGTAGCGCGGATCGCCTTCGACCAAGCCGAAGCGGTGGCGGTAGGAGTGAATCGCGACGTCCACGAAGTCCGGGTTGTGCAGACTGACCGCCGAGGCGGCGAAGGCCTCCTCAGCCTGCGGCCAGGTCGGAGACCAGAGCCGCCAGAGCAGCCCGCACAGCTCCTCACGGTTCCGCTCCAGCCCCTGGCGGCCGCGCTCCGAGTGGAAGTAGTACTGATACCAAAGGTTGCGCTCCGCCTCCGGTACGGCGGGCTCCATCGCGCGGGCGATGTCCTGGACGGTGTAGCCGCCCGCCGCGACCAGGCCGTGGATCCGCTCCGGCCACAGCGCCGCCGCCGCACAGGCCGCGCGGCCGCCCCAGTCATAGCCGGCGACCAGGGCACGCTGGATCCCCAGCGCGTCCATGAACTCCACCAGGTCCTGCGCGAGCGCGGCCTGCTGACCGCTGCGCACGGCCCCCTCGTCCAGGAACCGGGTCGGCCCGTACCCGCGCAGGTACGGCACCAACACCTCCCGGCCGGCCTCCGCGAGCAGCCGCGCCACCTCGTCGTAGGCCCGCACGTCGTACGGAAAGCCGTGCAGAAGAATCACCGGAGCATCGGTCCTCCGCTGGCGCTCGCCAGCCCGGTGGTAAGCGATCTCCAGCACCGGCGTCGTCACGCGGTGCAGCGCGTACAGTTCGTGGGAACTCGCAGTCATCCGGCCATGCTCGCACGCCTTCGGAGCAACTGACCAAAGGTCAGCAGCGGTCCCCACCAGCCCCGGCTACGGCCCCGGCCGGCAGGGCAGCAGCGACGCCGCGCCCTCATGAAGGTCGTGAGCATCCATCGCCCCCGAAAATGGACGGGCCCTTCCGCCCCGCGTCTGTCAGGGACACGGACCGTCAGGACCCGGATCACGACCTACTGGGTCAACCTTGGCTCTTCCTGGCAGACACTCGCACCCGCGTCACCCAATCAGGTGGCTCCCGTTCTCACCGCGGATCATGGAACTGCACCGTCGAATCGCCGTGTTCGGTGCGGGCTACGCGCAGGCCGGTCTGCGGAGAGCCTCCTGCGGCGCCGACTGTGACCGGTCGAGGTAGTTGCCACTGGATCCCTTCGACGACCCGGGGCCAGTCGTCCCGTTGGGCACGGTAGTTGTCACCGTCTGGACGTGGAAGTTGTCACCTGTGTTGAGCTTGCCGGCCATCTGTCATCTGAGTGCAGGAGGGCCGAGTCGGACGCCCGGCCTTCAGTGCTGAGCGCTTCGGTTGGCGAGCTTCGCCAACCGAAGCGCTCAGCGCGGGGCGTGTCCGTTACCGTCTCGGGCCTGCTGCGGCGTACAGCACGGTGCCGGTCGCCAGCAGGGCCCACGCGGTTGCGGCGGACGCCGTCGTGGCGGGGGAAATGATCATCCAGCTGCCCACCTCTCCCGCGATGCCGGCCGGAACCGGGACGAGGAGGGTGAACGCGAGCCAGCCGATCGGCAGGGTCCATGCGAACTGTGCCCCGCACAGCACCGCCCCGAGCGCGGCCAGGCCGACCAGGCCCGCGCTGTCCCGGACGACGAGCGCGGCCGGGGCGAGCTCCGGACCGGCCGCCTGGACCGCCAGCAGCGCCGCACCGGCGACCGCGCCGGCCAGCAGCACGTGCGCCGCCCGCCGGGGCATCCACCGGATCGCGGCCGTGCGATCCAGCGCGGCATCCTGCCCGCCGAGCCCGACGGAAGCGGCGGCCACGTTCGCGGTGAGGACCAGGACCGCGATCCCCAGGTCCACCGATCCCGGACCGTCGAGGGCCCACACCGCCAGCGCGACGAGCGCGACCGCGGCGGCAGAGGTGGGCACCTGCCGTGAACGCGCGTACAGCATCAGCCATCTCATGCGGATGTCTCCCCTGTCAGCGCCGCGATTTCGTTCTTGCAGGAGAGCGCGGCGGCATGCGCCTGGGCGATCCGCGAGCGCTGCTCGGCGGGCGGCAGGGCCGTCAGCCGCTGCCAGGCGGCGTCGGCGTCCGCCCACGTACGCTGCGAGTACGCGTAGGTGTCCGGCCTCTGCAGCGGTTCGAACTGGTGATAGCCGAGGGCCCAGCTCGCGGCGATGCTCTGTGCGGGGATGTCGGCCTGCCCCCCGCCCTCCCAAGCGGTGCGCGGTGCGCAGTTCGGTGCCAAGCCCTGGGCGACCAGGACGCGGGTCAGCTCGTCGCCTGACGCCTTGGCGATCAGCGGGTCGTCGAAGTCGACCAGCACCACGTCGCCGGAGAGTTCGCGGTTGTCGCCGAGCGCGCGCAGCTCGGTGTCTTCCCGCACCGAGTTCGGCGCCTCGTCACCGAGGGCGTCGTGCAGCACGCGCAGCGCCTCCTTGCCGCGCGGCGCGAGTTCGGGCAGGTGTGAGCGGTTTGCCTGCGTCACGCATACCGGCCCGTCGCACACCAGGGTGGCGGCGGCCTTGTCGACGACATAGGTGTCGCGCGCGGCGGCCGGGAGGATCAGCAGGGCCAGGGCCGCGCCGGCCAGGACGGGGGCCACCGCGAGCAGCCGGGCCCGGCGGGTGGCGGCCGACAGCAGTGCGAGTCCGGTGGCGAGCAGGCCGAGCAGCCAGAGCGTCTGGCCGAGGTGCACGGAGCCGGACAGGGTCAGCAGCATCTCCCGCGGCTCCGCGGTCACCGGGAACAGCAGGGCGAGCCGGTTCGGCGCGCTGCTCGACGGCAGTGCCCCCTCATTGCTCTGCCGCAGGAAGAGGGCCGTCAGCAAGAACAACACCGTCAGGGCCGGCGGGGTGAGCACGGAGGGAACGGCCCGGGCGACGCCCATGCCGAACACGGCCCCCGCGACGAGGGACAGCGCCGCCACCAGCGAGATCGGCAGCCAGCTGAGACTCGTGTAGGTGGTGGCGCCGAGCGCCACCCGGACTCCGCCCACCAGGACGAGGAGGCCGAAGCCCGACGCCAACGCCAGTGCCATCGCACCGGCCGGCAGCGCCGCACGGCGCCAGGCCGGCAGCGGCGTGGTCGTCAGCAGTTCGGCCGTCCGCGCGCGGGAGTCGCGCAGCCCGTACACCGCTCCCATGCCCACCACGAGCGGCCACCAGAAGCCCAGCAGGTACCGGGTCCACAGGGCCATGGAGGTCCACTGGGCCGTCCACCCCGCGGCGCCCTTCCACCAGATCCCGTCGATCAGACAGAAGACCGCCAGGCTGCCCGCCAGCACGACGACGCCGGGCCACGGGGCGACGGAGCGCTTCAGTTCGATGCGCAGGACACGTCCGTTCACCAGGTGCCTCCCCGCTGACCGGAGTTGCGCAGCAGCGCCGAGTAGCCGCGCTCCAGGGGGCTGTCGCCCGGGTGGTCGGGGCCGCCCGCCGCGGCCAGGCCGTCCGGCGTGCCCTGGAAGACGAGGCGGCCCTCGGCGAAGAGCACCACGTCGGAGCAGGCGGCCGCGACGTCCTCGACCAGGTGGGTGGAGACGACCACACAGGTGTCGCGGCCCAGTTCCTGGAGCAGCTCGCGGAAGCGCAGTCGCTGCGCCGGGTCCAGGCCGACTGTCGGCTCGTCCAGCAGCAGCACCGCGGGGTCGTTGACGATGGCCTGGGCGATGCCGGCCCGCCGCACCATGCCGCCGGACAGGGTCTTCATCCGATGGTCGGCGCGGTCCGCCAGGCCCACCCGCTCCACGGCCCGCTGGACGGCCCCGGGGACGTCCGCCTTCGGAACCTCCTTCAACCAGGCCATGTACTCGACGAACTCACGCACCGTGAAGCGCTTGTAGTAGCCGAAATCCTGCGGCAGGTAGCCGATCCGGCGACGCAGGGCCCGGTGGTCGACCATCCCGCCCACGGAGGTGCCGAGCATCTCCAATTCGCCCTCGGTGGGGCGCAGCACGGTGGCCAGTGTCCGGATCAGGGTGGTCTTTCCCGCTCCGTTGGGCCCCAGGAGGCCGTGGGTGCCGATGCCCAGGGAGAGGTCGAGCCCGTCGACGGCCATCTTCTTGCGTCCGACGCGTACTCGCAGGCCGCTGGCCCGGATCTCCCAGGCGTAGGTTTTCGGCGCGATGTCGGCCGCGCTCGTGGTGGGCGTCATGCGGTGGTGCCTTTCGAGGGTCGATGATGGTTTCACAGCGTTGAGTACGCGTTTCTGCGGGCGATCACGGCGCCGATGCCGAGCGCGAGGAGCAGCCCCCACACGGGCAGCTGGTCCGGCTGCAGGACGAGCCGCAGGACGAGGGGGACGTGGCCGGTGGTCCACGCGGGTACCACGGCGACGGCGCCCCACGTGACCAGCAGCCCGGTGGCGGCGCGGGTTACGCCGACCACGCTGCCCAGCGCCAGGGTGGTGGAGGTGAAGGCCAGGGAGGGCAGCAGCCACTGCGCGGCCGTCATCGTTCCGGTCAGCCATCCCCCCACCAGGAGCCCGGGGAGGACCACCACGAGAACCGCCGTGGTGCGCCTGAGGAGCAGGGGCAGGCCGGCCCGGGCGGTCGAGGCCGTCAGTTCGTGCGCCGGGTCCAGGCCGCGCGACCACGATGCGGCGACACCACACAGCGGCAGCACAGGCGCGATCGCCAACACGGGGGAGGTGTCGCCGAAGAACGTCGGCGGCGCGACCGCGTCCAGCAGGAGCGCCATCAGGGTGACGACGCCGGTCATGGCCAACCACGGGGCCATGACCGGCGTCAGCCAGGCCGAGACCCACCTCGGGCGGTGTCGCCGCGAGGGCGCCCGGACGGCCGCGTCCAGCTGCGGTTCCAGACCGGCCCGGACGGTGTCGAGGAGCGCGGCGATGCCGGGCGCCCCGGTGGCGACACAGGCCGCCAGGTGACTCCGGCACAGCGCGCACGTCTCCAGATGGGCCTCCAACGCCCATACCGTGTCCGCGGCCATCGCCGCGTCACCACGCGCGTAGTCGTCGATCAACCGCATCGACGCGTGTTCCCCGCTCATGACAGCGCCTCCCGCATCGCGATCCGGGCCCGGCGGGCACGGGTCTTGACCGTGCCTTCGGGCAGTCTGAGCAGAACGGCGGTCTCCCGCACCGAAAGCCCGTCGAGCACCATGGCCTGCAACACCTGCCGCAGTTCGGGCGCCAGTCGCCGCAGCGCGTCGCCGACCTCGCCGCCGACGGTCGCGGCGAGTGCCTCCTCCTCCGCCGCGGGCACCACCGCCCGCTCGGCGGCGGCGACCGGCGGTTCGGCGTGGTGGGCACGGCGCCGGAACGCGTCGACGAGGCGGCGCGCCGCGATCGTCCACAGCCACCCGACGGCCGTCCCGCCGACCGCGCTCCCGGCGAACGCGCCGGCCGCGCGCCACACCGCCAGATAGGTCTCCTGCATGACCTCGGCGACGATCTGCTCGTCCGCGCAGCGGCGGCGCAACCGCACCGCCAGCCACGGCGACGTGCGCCGGTACAACTCGTCGAACGCCCCGCGGTCACCTCTGGCCACCAGCCGGACGAGGCGCTCCTCGTCCAGTTCGTCCAGTGCTCTCCTGCGTGATCTCACACAGGCCAGACGCCCGATGAGGCGCGCAGGTTCTGCGCCTGACGTGACCTGCGTCACGGCGCCACGCGCGGAGGACTGCGATCCGAGCAATTGTCAATAGTTGTGGATCGGGTGGTGGGTGATCAGGCTGCGGCGGCTTCCGCTCGCTCGACCAGGATGCCGTTCTCGGACTTGGCGCCGGCGCTGACCAGGGCGACGAGTGAGTAGGGTGTTCTGTGAGCCTTTGACCTCCAATAAGCAATCTTGACCGCTTGTCGGATGAGTTTGACCCGCCGTGCAGGGTGAACCGGGAGTGGCCTGTGGGGAATACACGCGGAGCAACGGTGTGATGATCCAGGCCCTGCCGGCCCACGTCCCTGACGGGAGGGGTCCGGCCGGGCCCGGCTCCGTTCAGCCGGCGAAAGACTCCGCGTAGACACCGAAGGCGTACATCGCTTCGAGGCTGCCCGGCCGTGGCGGGTCGGTCGGGTCCCAGCCCAGCTCCCGGTCCTGGATCACCTGGGTGAGCAGGGGGCGCCAGCGCGGGTCAAGGGTTTCGCGCGCCCATTCCAGTGCGCCGCGCTTGGAGGCCACCTCGCCGGTGTGCAGGGTGAACAGTGCCCGGCAGTAGGTGGTCACGGCATAGCGCTGACTCCAGGCCATGTCGAAGCGGGCCCAGGTCCGCAGGTCTTCCATGAGGCCCGGCAGCATCTCGCGCATCGATTCGCGCAGGGCCTGGGGTGGCACTGCGTCGACGAGGTCGGTGACCGGGGGGCCGGCGAGGGTGATTCCGTGGTTCCTGAGGATCCAGCGGGTGTGCGGGCTGTTGCAGTGGGCGTCCCAGATCAACTCGCGGTGGCCGTGGTCGCAGAACAGCCACGGTGTTCCGAGCCCGGCGACGGCGCGCAGGGACGTGGTGTCCGCGTAGGAGCCCTCCAGGTGCTTGGTCCAGAAGCCCGGACGGGTGGGAATCTCGTCGTGGAGCCGGCGGAGCTCTGCCTCTGTGGCCCTGGTGGGCAGGACGGAAGTGGCAACGATGAAGTCGCAGTCGCTGTGCAGGTCTCCGGCGCCCAATGCGAAGGAGCCCTGCAGGTAAGCACCGACGAACGTGTCGCCGAGGATGCCGCGGACCGCGTGGACGAACTCGTCCAGGAGCGCGTCCAGCTCCCGGTATGGGGTGAACATGGTGGATCTCCATACCCGTTGAAGTGGAAGGGGCTCACGGGCGCGGCGGAGATGAACGGGACGTGCCGCCGCGTTCAGGCGCGGCGGATCTGCCCTGCGGCGAAGCAGTACGACGTCATAGGATGGACGGTAGCCGTCGTTCCTCTACCGTCACCGCGACTTGTTGACGCAGATCCACACGGCCGAGCGAGCCCCTGCCGACGACGCCGTGGCGGGAGCCGGAGTCTCACGGGCCTCGTTGATGGCGGACCTTGCCGCAGCCAATGAGCGCAATTCCCGGCTGATGGGTCGGATCACCCAGCTGGAGCAACGGCTGTCGCAGATGATGGGCGAGCAGATCTGGCGGGAGTCCGGTCTTGGCACCGCTGACGGAGTTGAGAAGCTCCAGCAGAGGATCGTCCAACTCGAGCAGCAGAAGGGCGACCTCAAGCTCAAGTTGGAGGAAGCCCAGGAAGATCTGGAGGCCGCTAGAGCGACGAACCGCGAGCTGACCAGGGCACTCAACCAAACGGGGTGACCAGAACGGCGAGGCCGCCCCGCCCATCCGGAGCGGCCTCGCCGTCTGCGCGATGGCGTCCCGTGGAGTGGTGTAGCAGGGATCTTGGTGTAACGCTGCCCCCGTGCCCACGTCGCGAAGGGTGACACTGCCGGTCAAGGTCGCAACTGCCTGGAGCGCCAGATGGCCTGACCTCATGGCCCAAACGACGGGGCGGCTGGGTGAACCACACCTACTACCCCTTTCTGGGGTACTTCGGTCAGGTCTCTTCGGACCGGTGCGCCAGGTCGCAGGGGTCAGCGTCGGCCCCCACCTCGCGGGGTGCATCGGGAATCAGGGGAGGGCTCCGAGGCACAACAGCCCGATGAACCCCAGCACGGACCCGGCGGTCGTCACCACCAGCGCCAGCCAGAGAGCCTCCCAGGCCCGCCTGGCCCGTTGTCCCCAACGGGGGTGGGTGATCGCCAGGGCCCGCGGACCGCACCAGAGGCGGACGGTCTGCAACAGGCCGCGCAGGCCGCCTGCCACCATGGCCGTGGCCAGACTGTCGAAGAGCAGGGAAACGAGGGCCGAGGCCACGCTGGGCTGCTCGCAGTCACGCCCCCAGCACCGCAGCTCCAGCCGCCCGGCGGCATCGGGCGCGGGATGCGGGTTGTCCAGCGTCAGGTTCCAGCTCGCGGAACCCACGTGAATGGTCCCGGCACACTTGGTGTCCGTGCTGCTGCCCTTTGTGACCTTGAAGGTCTGGGTGACGCAGTGGTCGGCGACCTGGAAGGTGGCGTGCTCGCCGAACACGCCGGCCGTCAGGCCGAGCTGAATGGTGAAGACCGGGAGGAACCGGCCGCCGACCACCAGCCCCAGTAGGCCCAGGGCTGCCAGTCCCAATCCGCCGAACACGCGCTTCATCGTCCCCCGATATGTCGCCAGAGTGCACCGTCGCCTCGAAGGTCGTTTTCGAGGCGACTCGGAGGGTAGCGCAGGGCCGTTGTCGGTGGGGCGCCGGTCGAGTTGTCACAGACATTGGCCTCAACGTTGACCAGGACCAGGATCAGGTTGCCGCTGCCGCGACCCCGCCATGTGTGGCGCTGGCGCGGTTGGACCGGCCCACTGTGTGGGGGGCGGGCAGGTTCACTGTGGGACCACCAGCCCGAATAGGGCGTTGGCTCCAGGTCCCCCGGCTTGGCTGCTCATGTCAAGCCGGGGCTGCAAGCACCTACACGCTGTCACCCGCGGTCGACTCCGGCGACCGCTTCAAAAGGTCATCGATGTTCACCGACGCATCGAACGGGCTGACCAGCCGACGGTCCGGTTGGATGCCTCGCTCCACGAGGTCGTCGATGGCACTGCGCTTCCAGACAATGCCCAAATCACCGCCCTCTACGATGCGGCCGCTATAGATCCCGATCAGGTCGTACGTCCACGTGTCAGCCGTCTGTATGTCCCCCCTCGGAGGTGCGGAAGTCGGTGAACTCGGCAGCGGAGAAGACGACGGGAGACCCGGACTGCCCGCACTGCCAACAGCCGATCACCATCGTCTCGTTGCTGGCCACCCCAGAGGCCGCGCGACCCACGATGCCCCACCTCCGCACCGACGTCATCCCTCTACGGAGAACCCCGTGACCGAGCCAGTCCTCCGCACCCACGCGGCCGACTTCAGCTGACCCTCACCGATCACCAGGCCCCGGCGACCTGACGGTCGCCGGGCTCTAATCCTCCTTGCGTGAACTCCTATCACGCATCGGGCAGGAGGGAAGGCGGTCGGCCGGGTCCAGCTCCGGGCGGTGATCGAGTAACCCTCGGACTGACACTCCATCACGAAGTCTTGCCCGATCGGACCAGGATCGGTGGAGAATCTCTGACATCTGTTCGAACCGCCCAGCCCGGAGGAGCGGCGTGAGTTCAGACGTGGCCGTCCAGGTCTGAACACACAAGCGGCGCTCGACCAAGCAGCCCACCGTGAAGGAGACGTGACGTGCCTGTCCCATGGGACCTCTTGATATCCACCGCGGGTGGCGTCACCGCCACCATCGTGGGCGTCGTCGCGGGCGGTGTCGTCGGAAGGCACAGCCAGAACCGGAAGTGGCTCCAGGAGAGTCGGACCGCCGCCTACGAGCGATTTCTGCAGGCGTTCGGCGCCATAGAGATGGAGCATCGTGAGGCGTTCCTCGAACAGCGCCGACCTGCGGCCGAGTGGGGACCGTTCAATGCAGCAATCCAGTCCCTGAGCCTGGTGGCCAGTCGCGAGGCCGCTGACGAGGCTGAGCGGCTCTGCGAGGTCATCGAGGACTTCACCATCCTCTTCCACGGTCGCCAACCGACTGATCTCGAGGAGCTCCGGCCGTTCCATACCGCCTTGCACGAGGGGCACTTGAGATTCGTCAACGCGGCCCGACGCTCACTCGATGGTTCCCAGGAACGTCTTGCACGGGCTCTTGGTGGTCCGTCGCCGTGGCGCGGCGTCGAGTCCTTCTATGCCCGGGGCGGCGAGGCCGAACCCAAGAACCAACCGTCGCCGGTCCAGTCGCCCAGACACCCATGAGCACTCAGCATGCCGCTGATCGCTCCCCACCATCCCCACTTCGTTGAGCATCGAATGAACTGGAGCGACCAGCAGCCCTGGCCATTTTCGACCGTCCTCATCAGCGATCAGGAACGCTGAGAAGAACGGCACCCCGATCAGCGTCTCCGGCATCGCCCGCCAGACCCGAGTGGACCGTACGTTCCTCTACCGGCACCGTGACCTGCTCGCGCTCGTGCACGCTGCCGAGCGTGAACCCGCCGGCCACGACCTGGCCGGCGGCTCGCCGGTCACCCGCACCTCGCTGCAGGCGGATCTGGCCAACGCCCAGGCCCGCAACACCCGCCTGACAGCCCGCATCCAGCAAATGGAGAGACGACTCTCCGAAGCCCTGGGGGAGCAAGCCTGGCGAGAGTCCGGCCTCGGCGCCCCGCCGACATCGACGAACTCCAGCGCCAGATCACCCGGCTGGAACAGCACAACGTCGAGCTGGCCGCCGCATTGGAGGAGGCCCGGGCGGACCTCGACGCCGCACGAACAGCGAACCGGGATCTGACCCGGGCCCTCAACCAACGCAACTGAATCGACTTTAGGCCGTTCCGTCGACCCGCTTGCCGCTGCGGGTCGGTTGCCATATGAGTGGGGCGGCGGCCGGATAGGCCGGGGCCCCCACAAAAACCGCGGTTGGGGGGCTCCCGACCGCTGCATTA